>JAHJLI010000143.1 GCA_018821785.1 Pseudomonadota bacterium | reverse complement strand
CTAGTTACAGTTGGCGACCGGCGGCGGTTACGGTGAAACCGGTGAGGCCGGTAAAAAAATTGCAGCGGCTCTTGCCCGGACCGGGCAGGTGAGTCTCGAGTTTGTCCTCACTCCTGAGTCTAGGCAGCAGGGCACGATTCTGACTTTTTCCGGAGACGGGAAAGCACAATTGCAGTTTGCTCAGGAGGGTAATTCTCTGCTGGCACGCTCAGCCGCCGGCACTGCATCGGTTTCATGGCCGGGGCTTCTGGTGGCTGGGAAAGCACTTCATCTGGTGGCAAATCTTGACGGCAAGCATCTTGAAATTTTCGCTAACGGCAAGAGTGTCGGGAAAAAGAAAATGAAGGTAGATCTTGCCAGTGCGACCATCGACACCTTCTATCTTGGCGATACCACCGGCGCTTTGGGTGCTCTTCTGTCCGGCATTGCCGTGTATGACCAGCAGCTCAACCCGACTGAAATCGCCACCAACAGCCGTTTGGCAGAGGTTGATAGCGCCAAGGGAGCAGCAGCCGAGACGCTCATTGTCGAGGGCACCGTGCAGGAGACTACGGAAATTCCAGCCCCGGATGCTATAGGTGCCTATCGCCGGGCGCTGGTAGTCAATACCTATGCGGTAGACAGAGTGGTTCAGGGGGTCTATGGGCAAAACCGAGTCCTGGTTGCCGAATGGGCCATTCTTGACCGGAATATCATCAAGTCATACCAGACGCCTGCCCGTCCAGAGCAGCTTGTTCTGGAAAAGTTTACAGAAAATCCACAACTGGAAGGCGAGCGGCAGATGATGGATGTCTTTGAACCCGAGCTTGAAATGTACTACCGGTTGCCTAAAGGTTTGGTAAATTAAGGGAAAGCGGGATAAGCGCCTTTACAAAATTCGTTTATAAAAAACAAGAAACGAATTTCTAAGGTTTCTAAAGTAGAGATGTGAATACACCGTTCTCACGCAGAATATTCAGGCCGATAATCCAGAGAACGAGGCCACCGACTATCTCCGCCCAGGTGCTGAGCCAGGTAAGGCGGGCAACTCGCATGCCGAGATGGAGACCGGCGATAGTGAATAGCCCGGCAACAATACCGATAATGATCGCCGGGGTGACGATCGAAACGCGGAGCATGGACATTGACAAGCCGACCGCCAGGGCGTCGATACTTGTAGCTACCGACAGCATGACCATGGTCATGCCTTTGGTCGAATCTTTTTTCGGTTTTGTCTCTTCAGCATCTTCATCGGCCTGCAGGGCCTCCTTTAGCATATTGCTGCCAACCAGAGCCAGCAGCACAAAGGCAATCCAGTGGGCATACGCCTCCATATAGCTCTGCACTGAAGATCCAAGCCCCCAGCCGATAATTGGCATAAATGCCTGAAAGAGTCCGAAATGCCACGATAATCGAAAGGTTTGTCGGATGCTTACCTGTTTCAGGCTGACACCGGTGGCGATGGCCACGGCAAAGGCGTCCATGGCCAGGGCCACTGCGATCCCGAGGATGGTGAGAAGGTTCATGGTATGTTTCCGTTCAAGGTTTCAAGTAAGTTCCCTTCTTTACCAGAAACGATGTGCATCAACAAGGGCTATGAGGACCTGAGACGATTGGAGGCGTGAGGGGCCGGGGATGTTAGACGATCGGCGTGAAGTGTTGAGGGATTGGTTCAATGCCGGCCGCAAATACCTAGCTTAGGGCGACCTGCACTGCGGTGCCCAGTTCCTCAATGGTATAGGGTTTATTAACGTATTGACCGGCACCGAGGGCCTGGAGTTTGGTAACTTCCTCGCTGTCGGCAAAACCGCTGGCGATAATTGCTTTTTGCCTTGGATGGTTTGCAAGAATTGCTTCATAGGTTTGTCGACCGCTGAGGCCTGGTTCCATGACCATGTCGAGGATGACCAGATCAACTGTATGGCTCTTCAGGTATTCAATAGCTTCTGCTCCGGAAGCAACTGTTTCGGTTGAATATTCAAGGTTTATAAGGATCTGGGAGGCAATATCCCGTTGCTGTGGTTCATCGTCGACAATGAGAATGCGCTGACCTCGCCCATGCAAACGGGCTAAGGTAGCGGTAGCCGGAGGAGCAGTGGGGTCTTCCTTTGTAGCCGGCAGATAGAGAGAAAATACCGTTCCAGCTCCGGGCGAGCTTTCGACCGTCACCGCGCCTCGGTGATCCTGTATGGTGCTCCATACTACGGTCAGGCCAAGCCCGGTACCGCTTCGCCCCATGGTCTTTCTGGTGTAGAAAGGATCGAAAATATGCTCGACATCGATGGGACCGATGCCCATGCCGTTGTCTGCCACCGTCAGGATGACATACATGCCGCTGGCAATATTGGGAAATCCCGGCAGTGGCTGATGCAGTTCCGCGTTGCGGCTGGTGATGAGGATGGTTCCGGCAACGCCTGGCTCGAACGCTTCGGCTCCATTATTGATGAGGTTCATCAGACACTTCTGGATATGGACGGCGGAGCAGGAAGTTGTCAATAAATTGGTTTCGAGCCTCGTTTCACAGGAGATGTGGGGGAAAGACGAGCACAGTTTTTGGTGTTCAGGTGAGGCGAGATATCCTTTGACCAAGGTATTAAGACAAATGTTTTCCTTTACGGCCGCAACGCCACGGGCAATGGTGAGCAGATCGGCGACCACCTTCGCCGCACGTTTGCCAGAGTCGTGGATCTGGCCCAGGGGTTTTCGCAGTGGACTGTCCGGGGGGAGCTGGAGGAGCAGCAGCTCCGGATAATTAATGATACCGGAGAGGATATTGTTCAGGTCATGAGCGACACCGCCGGCCATTTTGCCGATGGTCTCCAGTTTTTGTGCCTGCTGCAGCTGTTTTTCAAGATGTTCTTTTTCAGCCTTGGCTTGAAGTTGCTCGGTAATGTCTTCTGAAATGCCAAGAAGATAAAGGGGGGCGCCGTCCATGTCAAAAAGAGGGATCTTGCGGGTATGGAGGATCTTCTTGCCGCTGTCTTTGGTCTCTATTGGTTCCTCGGGAATATCAATCAGAATGCCTTTGCTCAGCACTTCGCGGTCTTTGTCGGTGAAAAAACGGGCCTCTGATTCGGGGAATAAATCAAAATCGTTTTTGCCGAGAAAATCGGAAACGGCATAGCCGAGCATTTCCGTACCAGTTTTGTTGAGGCGCAGGAATCGAAGATCCCGGGCGTCTTTGACAAAGATCAACGCCGGAATATTATCAATGACGGTATTGAGGAATTCTTCATTCTGGCGAAGTTCAATCTGGGCTTTTTTGGCTTCCTGCCAGGCGGTTTCGATGCTCAGGCGATCCTGTTCCTTCCGTCGCAGCCAGACGTAGACGCCGAAGCCGAGCAGTGAGGCAATGAGAAGGGTGGCGATTCGCAACGGAAGAAGATATGGCGATGGGGTAAGCCAGCCGTCATTCGGGACCGCTGCCAGCAGCCAACTTCCTTCAGGCAGGTTGACCGGCAGCAATACCGGGGTATTCTGAAAAATCGCTGGATTGCCATCAATCATATCACCTTCGGCACCCAACCCGTCCTTGCCCTTTATGGCGATGCGGATATCGAGGTTTTGTTCATAAATGCCTGCGGCCTTGAAAAGGAGATCTTTTTCGATGACGATGCTGGCCAAGCCCCAATATTCAATTTCCTGTTGCGTATCCGAGTCGTCGGCAACGAATATCGGTGTTCTGCTGATAAAGGCAATGCCTCCCTGGACAAGTGTTACTGGGCCGGCAATCACCGTTTTTCGCGAGGTAATGACCCTGGCAACGGCTGGCCATTGCTCGGCATTGTTTTTGTAGTTAAGACCGATGGCTCGCGTATTGCCCTGCAAGGGATAGACGAAACGAACAATATTGTCGGGGGCGAGGGAGATATTTCTGATGTAGTTATGATTTTTCAGGATTTGCCTGGAAAGACGACGAAACATCTGCTCATCCATGTCGGGATGGGTGGATATATAAGCGATTAAACCCCGGGTAAGGTAAAAATTGGCATTGATTTCACTCTCCAGATTCGCCCGTATCCGGCTCAGGCTGTTGATCGTCCGGGTTTGCAAGGTTTCACGAAAACGCCGGCGTTCAAGGGATTCAAGGCCAATTAAGGTGATTATGACCACGCAGAATACAAGAAGAGCGGCGATGGTGGGGTGTTTTGCATTTTTCGTCGTACTCATCCTTTGCCGTTCCTCCGATCTCGTGTCGTGGGGTGGTCGTTACGAGCGCTATGGGATGTCGATCATGATTGATAATCTCATAATATAATGAACTGAACAAAAACAAAAGGCAGGGGGCCTAATAATATTTAGGTTAAAGCCACTGTTGATAGCTTATTATATATCTGAGCAAAAATACAAGAGGGAACCGTTTCGCACTTTTGTGCAACAGGTCTATTTTTGCGCATTTTTTTCGAGCAAATAACTAGAAAAAGAACGAGTACGAGAGATGAAGATAATGAGGGACAACTTTTGTGTGCCAGGTTTTCTGCAAAGTGTACTGTTCGTCAGCACCATTTTGACCTCAGCATTTTTATTGTTCTGGGCGCAGCCCCTGTTTGCAAAAATGATCCTGCCGATTCTTGGGGGCTCGTCTTCAGTATGGACAACCAGCATGCTGTTTTTCCAGTTTACCCTGCTCGCGGGATATGCCTATGCACACTTTAGCGGAAAACTATTGGCGATAAAATCGCAGATTTTGCTTCACTTTCTGCTGCTTGGCATCGCCAGCATCTCGTTGCCCTTTTATATCGACCATGCTAATTTTCAGAGCCCTGAAGGATCGCCAACTTTTTGGGTGCTGTCGATTGCCGCTTTTACGGTTGGTGCGCCTTTTTTCATGGTATCTGCGACGGCGCCGATGCTGCAGCGCTGGTTTTCTCTGACGAGTCACGAGAATCGTGGCAATCCTTACTTTCTCTATGCCGCAAGCAACCTCGGCAGTATGGCTGCCCTTCTGTGCTTTCCTACGATTCTCGAACCATCCATTGGGGTGCGATTACAAACCAGTTGCTGGCAAACTGGATATTTTGTGCTGCAGTTATTGCTTGTTGCCGTAGGCCTTGTCACCTTGCAAAAACAGGGTGTGGACAAGGGACTATCGGTATCTTCATCTTCTCTCTCAATAATACACGGCCGTGAAATATCGGCAAGTCGTCGCCTCTCCTGGGTTTTTCTTGCTTTTGTTCCTTCCAGCATGATGCTTGGACTGACCAGCCATGTAACCACCGATATTGCCCCGGTGGCAATGTTCTGGATAATCCCCCTTGCCCTCTATTTATTCTCATTTGTGGTTGCATTTTCGCGTTGCCAACACCTTATTCCCAACAAGGGACTGGCGGCAATTATCCTCTTATCTACCTCGGTAATGCTGTATATGCGGTTTGAGGGCTATGACAAAACCCTCAACACCGCCAGTATTTCAGTGATTTTGAATCTCGTTCTGTTTTTCTCATCCGCCTGGTTGTTTCATGGTTACTTGAGCAGCAGTAAACCATCACCAGCACACTTGACGGAATTTTACCTGTGGGTGTCCATCGGTGGTATGCTTGGTGGTTTTTTCAATGCCTTACTTGCGCCCCTGATTTTCAACCAAATATATGAATACTATGTCGTAGTTGTAGCAGTTTTTTTCATTACCCTGAAAATATTACTGGATAAACCAAGCCAGCCGGCGGTCAGCAGAACGCCACAGGCTCTTACCATGATAGCTGTTTTTGCTGTGTTGCTGTTTATGTTCCTTCTTGTCGATATAATTATGAGCCGTCCTATTACAGCCAAGGTCCAGCAAAGCATCATATTGGTATCGCTTGCTGCAATTGTATCTGCCGCTGTCGGCGCATATTATAAACCAGGCAGAGTGTCCCGAAGCGTTGTTACAATTGCCGTTGTCGTTGGAGTGCTAGCGAATGTGTTTATTCAAACACAAACACATTCCAACATTCTTTTAGCAAGGTCCTTCTACGGGGCATTGAAGGTGAAGCAGAAACTGGATGCGGACGATGTGCCGTATCATCTGTTTATCCATGGGGGTACGAGGCATAACCTGCAGAAATTTGGTGCTGATGTCGACGAAAACCAAGAACCATTGATGTATTTTCATCGTCAGGCAAACATCGGTCATGCTGTGAGTTCCATGAAAGCCCATCTGGACCGCATGCTGCATCTTGGTTTTGTCGGCTTGGGGGCTGGAGCTATGAGTGCCTATGTGGAGGTCGGTGACACGGCCACCTACTATGAAATTGACCCGGAGGTGGTAGCGATGGCGCAAAACAGGGAGTATTTCAGCTATTGTAGCGAGGCCAAAGGGAGTGTGGAAATACTCGTTGGTGACGCACGCCTGCAACTTAAAAAAGCGGCAGACTCTTCCTATGACATGCTGCTCATAGACGCTTTTTCAAGCGACGCCATTCCCGTCCATCTGCTTACGGCTGAAGCAGTAGAGCTCTATTTACGCAAAATTAAGGAAGATGGTCTGTTGCTGTTTCACCTCAGCAATAGATATCTTGACTTACACAAGGTTTTACAGGGCCTTGGTCTGCCCAGCGGGTATGTGCTGTATTATGCATCAAAAAATAACGTCGAAAGGCCTGTCTTGCCTGCGAACGGTATTTCCGGTATTTTCAGCCACAGTCAGGTTGCGCTTATTGCCAGGCCGACCTCCCTGCCGGTTGAGATCACGGCGTCGGAGCGATGGCAAAAGCTTGAGCATGATCCCAAGTTGAAGGCCTGGACGGATGATTTTTCTAATGTGTTTGGTGTCTTCCGGCTTGGTCAAGCCGAGTAGCGGTCATCAGCAAAATTGTGTGAGTAAATGGCACCAGTACGGTCTTCTCACCCACGATCCTCCGTTTGCCCGCGTTAATAAAATTTGCTTAAGTTATTTTGAAAGAGTAGTTTTGCATTAACGGAATGAGATACATAAAAGAGCAAGACTTCAAGTCTCCTGGGCTAGCAGAAACCCTGTCTAAACATGCAAAAATTTCGTTTTTGGAGAGCAATGAGCAAGAGAAAACTCACAGTTCCTCTATGGATCTATCTGATTGCTTTTTTGGCTTATATCACCTTGCTCTTCTTCACTGTGGTCAAAACAGAGTCTGTCGAAATTGCCCATATCAAGGCCCAGGCATTTGAAACCCTTAAGATCCGGATTGCCCATATGGGCAGCCGAATCGACAACATCTTCGCAATTGCCCAAATCATCGCCGCTGACGAGCGAATTGCCGCATTGATGAAACACCAAGATTACCGAACAACGCAAATGGGTGTCAATCATTTGCTCATTCGTATTAAAGTAACCACAGGGCTTGTCGTCTATATCATGCGTACTGATGGATCATTGCTGGCATCTGGTGATTGGGACAATCCTGTCCCTTATGCCGACATTCTCGGAGCCTTGCCCAACTATCTTGGAACGGTTAGAAAAGGCGAGTACTTTCAAGCTGTGCTTCCGAAAATCCGATCTGAAAATCGTTTCAGTTACTCCCTTTCATTGCCAATCCGGCTAGACGGCACGATTGAAGGCATAGCAGCTTTTAAGACAAACATGGAGGATCTGACCTTTGCGGAAGAACTTGCTCGGCAAATACTGCTTTGCACTGATGACAATGGGACAGTCATCCTTTCGAACAAGCAGGCATACTTGGGGAAATCTCTGCATCAACTGATAAACATCCCGCCTGATGCAGAGCCCGGTCATTACCAGGATATCAAGATAGATCGGATATCCTATATTCCTGTATCATCAGAAATGGATTCAACTGGATGGAAAATGCACATATTTTTGCCAAAGACCGATATCTTGTCTCAAGTTATCACCAACATGATTCTGATGACCTTGGTTTTTGCAATTGTTGTGTTAGCTGCATTTTTCGGTCTTGAGCGTTGGCGGCATATGAAAACTATTCATGACGCTGCCATACGCGATCCGCTGACTGGCCTTTTTACACGCCTCTACATGAAAGAAGTGGTTCCTCAAATGTTTGCCTCCCATGATCGTGGTAACATTGCCAATATTGGATTAATCTTGTTTGATTTAGATCGATTTAAGCGGATTAATGATCGTTTTGGCCACAGCGCCGGGGATGAAGTTCTCAAGGCCGTTGCTTCGGTGCTGCTTTTAGAGAGTCGCAAGACGGATATTTCCATTCGATATGGTGGGGAAGAGTTACTCCTGCTTATCCCATCGGAAGAGAAACAGGTCATTATTAAAATAGCAGAACGAATTTGCAAAAAGGTCTCCGAAATAATGATTGATTATAAAAATACAAAGATAAAGATAACCATTTCTGGTGGGGCGGTCCTGCGCATGCCAAATGAATCGTTTGAGTTTCTCGCCGACCGAGCTGATAAACTTCTCTATCAGGCAAAAAATGACGGCCGGAACCAGATCTGTTTTAAAGAGTAAAATGAAAAAAGAGAATAAAGGGATGCTGTGTCTTTCTTGGCACCCTCATTAACAAGCGATGCTTGTCAGATGTTTATACACGTTTCATGACCCTTAAAGGGTAATCCTGAATCTGTGTCGATAAGCTGAACGTTCTTCACCGATAGCTCGAACAATGGAATGTATGTCTGTTGCTACATTCTATTTAATATTAAATTGTTACCAAAATATAACGTAATTATTTGCTACACTGTAAATTCTCACAATCAAATCCAGTAATTATCTCAACAACCAATACCAGCCAATAAACAAACAAGACAGCCGGTTGGATCACTTCAACCGGCTGTTGTTGTGTGTAGACAGCAGTCTACCGCACCGAGTTATCCCTT
>JAHJLI010000142.1 GCA_018821785.1 Pseudomonadota bacterium | reverse complement strand
GGGGAAGCCACCAACTGTGCTGCGTAGCGCTGTGCCAGCTTTTCTATCTTGTCCGAGACCACTAAAAACGTCATTTGTCCCGCAAGTATACTCTCGATACGGGCGCAAAGTTGCGGCCATTGCTCACGAGGTAGAGAAAAGAGTCAGTATCTCCTCTGGTTTTGTTTGAGAAGATTATGACATACAGGGGGTATCATAGAGCGAGCCCCTTGTAGCTTTTTTCTCTAAAGCTGAGCTTTAGGGGTAATCAGAAATGTTTTTTAATGTTGCATCGCCTCATACTTCCAATAAAAGCTTCCACGCCTCATCTAATTCACATTACAACCTTCCTTTACAATACCATGAAATGTATGAAATCCCAGCTGTTATCCAATAATTCAGATCAGAAAAAGAACGAATTGTCATCAACTGCTTTAAAATATACTGTGGCCTCAAATAAAAACTACGGGTTATTTGTTTTTGCAACTTAATAAGCTCTTCTGCTGAAAAATTATCAGTTCGCCATTTAGGTGGCTTTCCAAACATTACAAAATCTTCCCAGGCCGAGTCGCTTTGAATAAGGTTATTCTTTTGCATCGTGCGGTACAATGGAGTTCCAGGATATGGAACAATAATGCTCACGGAAACAAAAGTCCACGGTAGAGACAGAATGAGTTTTCGAGTCAGCGCCAAATCTTCCAGTGTTTCAGTTGGATCAGCACCGATAATAAAATTACCTTCAATATGCTTAAACCCTACCTCTTTTGCCCATCGTGCCGCCTGTGTAACCTGTTCAACTTGAATATTCTTTTTTATCAGATCAAGAATCCGCTGACTTCCTGACTCAACACCAAAGGAAACTTTTTTACATCCGCTGTCTTTCATTGCCTGTAATAATTCTCTTGTAACAGAATTTACTCGCGTATCACAACTCCAGGAGTTAATACCATTTCGAGCAAAAACATCACATAACTCATATGGCCTATCCTTTTTTAGGGCAAACGTATCATCTGCGATAATAATGTGATTAAAATTAAACTCCTTAATAACTTCTTTAATCTCTTGCTCAATCAACGGTATTTTTCTGAAACGAACGGTATTGCCAAATGTATTTTGAATTGCACAAAAGGAACACTTATAGGGGCAACCGCGAGAAGTATAGATTGAAGTTGGGCGGAGGTCGTTTGAAAAACCCCGTGATACATGCCCCTTTTTCGGTGGCTCTATAATAAGATCCCGAGCTGGAAACGGAATTGAATCGAGATCCGCAATTAAGGATCGAGAACCGTTTTTAACAATCTCATCTCCGTCTCTGTAAACAATTCCAGGTATTGATGAGTATTCTTTTGGCTCTTGATATTTACGACAAAGGTCAAGTAATGTTTCTTCTCCTTCACCAAAAATGAGAAAATCAAACGCTGAAAACTCTCGCATAGTTTCTTTAGGTAAGGCGTTTGCATGTGATCCACCAATTATTGTTAGAATGTTTTTATCATACTCTTTGGCAAACTTGCATAGTTGAGCCCCAGCAGAAACAGCCGCTGTCATACATGAAACTCCAACAAACGTAGGTTTCTGTTCACGCAAAACTGAAAGATAGTGCTCATTACTATATTTCCGGACTTCATAATCAAGAATACTCACAGAAGTGTGATGCTTACGCAAATATCCTGCCAGATACGCTAAGTTCATCGGCATAATGTGGCTCAGAATCTTACTATTACTAAACTGATTAGGTGGGCGAATTAATAACACATGCATAGTCAATCAACTCCTTCAGTAGACAACAATTCATTCATTTTTTGTGTATATTTTTCACACTACACAGCTCAACTGCAAGATGATTTTCAATACCAAAAAAGCTGGATTTGCAATCAGTCTTGTTTTCTAAAACACTGCCAGGCAGCGATCCATAGGATCTTAATATATGATATCTTGAAAATGACATAGCAAGAACATATGGAAGCTATTCAAACAAGCGATCTCGATGCAACAGAAATACATATTAAATCCAATTCTAGAGAACCAAATTATTTTAAGGAATTTAAAAAGTTTAAAACACGATATTCGCTCACTGTAGTATTTAAAAATGCCATTAATTGATTAATGAAAGATAACACTAATAACGAATAATTGGCTCTAACCTGACACCATTTTGAAAACGTAATCTGATTACCCCTAAAGCTCAGCTTTAGAGAAAAAAGCTACAAGGGGCTCGCTCTATGATACCCCCTGTATGTCATAATCTTCTCAAACAAAACCAGAGGAGATACTGACATGCCGAAAAACAAAGTCCAATTTCAAGAAGGATACAGTTTGATAAAGTTTCAAAAAGCATATGGGTCAGAAGAAAAATGCCGGCAAAAGCTATTTCG
>JAHJLI010000011.1 GCA_018821785.1 Pseudomonadota bacterium | reverse complement strand
GCTGACGAGCCACAACCAAAGGGCGAAGTTGAGGGCGAAGTTGAGGGCACGCACTTTGATCAGAGTAGGGCAAACCTAGGGGGTGTTCTATATAGAGGAGATAAAAGAGAAAAGAATATATATGTCGACGACACGCTAACGCCTGTCTCTTTGGCTCCCCAGCAAGCTGAGTCGCCAACCCCAAAGAAAAGGAAACAAGCCAAGCCAAAAGTACCGTCCAAGAGTGGCCTACTATATAAATCCTACTCTGAGGAATTCTTGGCAGCCTATGGCCTAGCTCCGCTAAGATGGAATGCAGCAGAGAACACATCAGCAGGAAAACTCATCGATGAGGTAGGTGAAGAAATTTCCCTTGAAATGGTTAAGAGATATTTCAAGAGCAATGACAAATATGTGAAGTCAGCAAAGCACCCATTTCTCCACTTATATAAATTTCGTCAGCAATATTATGTAACCACCAAAGAAGCACCAAAGAAAATTGAATACACAACTTTTGTTAATCGAGAGAAAAGTGCTTGCATAGATTTAGCGGCGAAGATAAGAGAAACAATCAACAACAACGAGAGAAAGGAGCAACCGTGATTTTCGAAAAGGTTTATGAGAACGAGGACAACATCATTGGAATGTGTTTCAAAGGAAACATGGAAAAAGCTTTAAACGGAGGACTCACAGCAAATTTATTTCTTCACCCAGGAAACAAAGAAATCTTCTCAGCAATGTTATCATCGTATATCTCACATAAGGAGCTGGCACTTAACGCCGTAAGACTCAGGCTCAACAAAGAGCTAGCAGATAGGCTGATGAAACTTGAAAGAGATTCTTCCCTTACCTTGAACATTATTTACTTCATTGAGGAGGCCAAGAAAGCAGCTTGGATCGCAAGGCTTACAGATGGACTACGGGCAGTGCATAATATTTCAAAGGGGTGGAAGCCAGGAGAGCCCATAGATGGAATTATCAACTACACGTCCGATCTTCAGGGTATAACCGTAGAAACATCCGAGGAAAGCTCAAGAACTGATGAAACAGCGATGGACGAGTATCTAAGCGAAATTTTAGAGGATGCTGAGAATGGCGGAGTTAAATCAATACCAACAGGAATAACTGAGATAGACGAGGCTCTAAATGGAGGTTTCAGGCCAGGCAAGCTTGTTTGCATAGCTGCACGTCCTGGCATTGGTAAAACTGCACTAGCGGTCAACCTTGCACTCTCAGCAGCCGAGAAAGGAAATCGGGTACAGTATTTTTCCATCGAACTATTGAGGAAGGAATTAATAGACCGCTTTGTTTGCACACAGTCTGGGCTTGATACAAAAACAGTAGCAACTAGGGTTTACAACGCAGAGCAGTCAGATAAGCTCATGGCCGCGATGCACCATATAAGGCATTCTACCCTAACGCTAGAAACAAAAACAAAGTCATCTTGGGAAATTGTAGAAAATGCGATACGAAAAGAACACAGACTCAAAGGTCTGAAAGTCGCAATTGTTGATTACATTCAGCAGTTTTATATTCGTAGCAAAAAGATGAACTCAAGATCTGAGGAACTGACAGAGATAGCAGAGAGAGCAAAGGCAATTGCTTTGGAGCTTGAGATAACTGTGGTTATGGTAGCGCAGCTTAATAGAGGGGCTGAAGATAATGACGACTACAAGCCAAAGATGTCTCACTTGAAAGACAGCGGCGGCTTGGAACAGGCAGCAGACTTTGTGGGAATCCTGCATGATGCAAAAGAAGACTTTCATATTGCACTGACAGTGGTAAAGAACAGAAACGGAACTAACGGCACGATAAAGCTTCGAGTCGATCTTTCTACCAACAAATTTTACAAGGGGTGAGTATGCTGCTTTATTTTAGGAACAACAACGAGGTTATTAGCTCAGAATTATTGACGAGGATAGGTCCAGATAAAGCTGACATTCCTTGTGATGATGATTTTTTTATTAGGTTTTATTTTCACAGCATAGATGTTGGATTTACAACGCTAATTTGTCAAAAAATAGAAGATTATGAAGGAATAATTGATTTTATGGCAGAGCTAGAATCAGACTCGAAAGTAATACAAATGGATGATTATTTTCCAAGTTTGAATAAATTTAAAATATCAAGCAGAACAACGGAAGGGTAACAAATGACAGACCAACTAATTTACAAGAAAATGGCAGAAATCATCACAGCAGTAGGCTCGGTATCGAAAGACCGAACAAGCGTAGGCAAGTTCTCGTTTAAGTATCGCGGCATCGATGACGTAATGAATGCATTGCACCAAGCTTTTGCTGAAGCAGGAGTTTTCGTGCAGCAAGAATTGCTGAAGCACACCATGAGCCCCATTGAAGGGCGCGGGATACATCACATAGCTCAGGTGCGTTTTATGTTCACCACCACCGATGGAAGCTACGTTTCATCGATCGTGTATGGGGAATGTATCGAGAACGGGGATAAGGGCATTGGCAAGTGTATGTCCTACGCCTTAAAGACATGCCTACTACAAACGTTTCTAATCCCCACGGAGGACGAGTATAAAGATCCTGACTCAACTAACCAGCCGATCCTCAAAAGCGTCTCAAAAGCACCAAAGAACGCTTCTCATGAGACAGCAGGCCCGACATTGGCTGAGCTGAAAGCCGATGC
>JAHJLI010000141.1 GCA_018821785.1 Pseudomonadota bacterium | reverse complement strand
TCATAAAGAGGAACGCGCCGAAGGGCATTTGTTCATCACTGTTTTGGCATACCAGGCAGTCCAGGCTATCCGGCTGAAACTCAAGGGCAGTGATATCAACGACAGTTGGAAAAGCTTACGCAAAATATTTTCAGGGCAGCAGCGGATTACAGCCACCTTCAGACAAAAGGATGGCAGAACGCTCCATATACGCAAGACAACCGTAGCCGAACCCAAACTGAAAAACCTCTACGATGTTCTTGAACTAAATCCTTCACCGGTGGGCCTTCGTAAAATGGTCAACTGATGCAAAATAACACGAATGTAGTGCCACTGGAAATATTTAGTGCTTCTATCTAGCTGTATTGTATGAATATTAAATTTGAAGTGTTAAACATGGGCTAACGCTCATCCGGCGTAAACCCCGATTCCAACAAAAAAAGGGCCGACTTTTTACAAGTCGGCCTTTTTTATTACTGGTTATCACCGCAACAACTATTCCACAGCAACCCTTGATCTGCCATCGGCTTTGGCATGGTAGAGGATATCATCGGTGCGCTCCATCCAATGCTTCAAGGATTCTCCTTTTCGCAGTTCCGACATTCCTATGCTTATCCCCAGCTTGGTTTTGGCATCTGCCCAGATATCCAACTCTCCGACTGCCACACACAAACGCTCTGCCAAAATTCTCCCTTGCTGCAGATCGGTATTGTCGAGAACCAGGAGAAACTCATCCCCACCCATGCGAACCAGGAGGTCGGTGGAACGAACGGCATTTTTCAATACATCGGCCACTGCTCTCAATACTTCGTCGCCCTTTTGGTGACCGAGATTGTCGTTAATTTCCTTGAACCGGTCGAGATCCATAGAGACCATGGACAATGGATTGTTATATCTGCGGGCACTGTCCATCATGCTGTGAATCCGATCATTAAAGACCCGACGATTGGACAGTCCAGTCAACGAATCGTTGCTCGCTCTCTCAAACAAATCTTCATATTCAAGACCGCGACGTAAACACTCTGCCAATATCTCCAGAGAATGATTCACGAGATCCAACTCTTCTCCGGAAAGTGCGTAGCCTTCTTTTAAAATCAACAAGATACCGGCATCATCAACGGTTTCAAAGATCCATTTATAGGCAAACCGGCCATCCTTTTCGATAAAAGGACCATCAAAAGAGGTTTTTTCAGTAATTAATTGCTCTGCAAAAGCAATAGCTTTTCGCCGATAGGGTCCGTGCCCGGAACAGAACAGATGACGTTTATTACGGTTGCGGTTGTTGTAGCCGATGAGTTCATGGCCCACCAAGGGCATAAGCCAGACCGAATACGCCTCAATCATTCCACTCAAGCTCAACACTCCGGCCATCCGTCCATGCAGCTTGTTGATCAGGTCAAGTCGTTCCGATTGCTTTTTCAGATAATCAAGCTCAACCATAACTTTCTCAAACTCCACCTGCTTCTGGTGAGAGGATGAGAATTGATTTTCGTTCGTCGTGATGGTCATGGATGATATTCCTACCTATATGTTTTGTTGAGTAATGTAGTTCTTGCTGGATACTCTTCTTATCGTCCGCCGAGAGAAAATTCTTTACCTTTATTCTCTTGTTTCTCTTCTAAAGCATTTTTTATGCCATCAAGCTTTTGACACTTTGGGAATCCTCTCAAAACCATATTATTTATTTGAATATATTCAATTAAATAATTTTTAATTATTCGTAAAAAAGAACCTTGCTCAACATTGCTTGCTATCAACTCCAGCTGCCTATTGCCAATGACAAATATTTGACACACCGGCCAATGGAAAATCTTTGACAATTGTCCCACCAAACGGTACTCCTCATTTCTCACTCCTTTATACTGGCGAAGATCCGGAAAACGTGCAATGGAGGCATATGCACCACTTTTCACTCAGACAAAAAATCGGGCAACTCTTCCTCATTGGATTCACAGGGGACGCTCTGTCTACAAATCACCCGATTGTTGCCGACATCAGAGAGGAAAAACTTGGCGGTGTCATTCTTTTCGACCGGTTCCTGGCTGAAAAAAAAGACACCCACAATATTATCAGCGCCGAACAGCTGCAAAGGCTCACCACCGATCTTCAAAAACTGGCCGGAGGAGAACTTCTCATCGCAGTCGACCAGGAAGGCGGCAAGGTTAACCGATTCAGGATGGAAAGAGGTTTTCCGGTTACCCCCACAGCAGCCGAACTGGGTGGCACACTAAATGTTCAGGCCACCGCAGCAAGTGCCAAGCAGACCGCGCGAATGCTGCGTGCAGCAGGGGTGAACGTGAATTTGGCCCCGGTGGTCGACATCAACGTCAACAGGGAAAACCAGATCATCGGTCGCTACGGTCGCAGTTTCTCCGACAACGGCCGGACGGTTGCCGCCCATGCAGCAGCCTGGATCAAGGAACACCGGGCAGAAGCAATACAATGCTGTTTGAAACATTTCCCCGGCCACGGCAGCTCTCACGACGATTCGCACTTAGGCTTTGTCGATCTTAGCACTTCCTGGCATGAAAGTGAGCTGGAACCCTACCGGCTACTTATCGAAGCAAGCCATGCAGAGGCTATTATGGTCGGCCACCTCATAAACAAGAATTTGGATAAGGTGTATCCGGCAACCTTATCGAGCGCCACCCTCCGGAAACTCCTCCGCCAAGACCTGCATTTCAACGGCCTCATCATCTCCGACGATATGCAGATGAAGGCTATAACCAACCATTATGGCCTGGAGGAAGCTTGCTGCAAAGCGCTAGCCGCCGGCATCGATCTGCTTATAATCGGCAACAATCTGGAGCACGCCCCCGGCATCTTGCGTAAGGTTAAAGATGCGGTTATCGAGGCCGTGCGTAGAGGAGAAATATCGGAAAAAAGGATTGAAGAAGCCTACAGTTTCGTCCAGAAATATAAACTATCACTGAAAAACCACCATGCACCCAAATAACCATTCCACTCATTCGGTTGTAGTCGGCTACCTGGCCTGGATCTTCGGATTTCTCGGGGCGCACCGCTTCTATTACGGGAAACAGCTTTCGGGCATGATTTATTTTTTTACTCTTGGCTTGCTCTTTATCGGCTGGATCATCGATTTTTTTCTTATTCCAGCAATGAATAATGAAACAGAAGGCCGTTTTCACCCTGGTGCAATTGATTACAACGTCACTTGGCTGCTCTTTGCCTTCCTCGGAATTTTCGGAATTCACAGAATGTATATGGGAAAATGGCTTACAGGCCTTTTATATCTTTTGACCTGCGGCCTTTTTCTGGTGGGATACCTCTACGATCTCTGGACTCTCAACGACCAGGTCAGCCAGGCCAATACCAAACCTCATTGATGGTTCACGGGGCTGTTGTCTTAAAAACAAAGTACCCTGAGTTACCCGGAGCAGTCAGAATGGTGGCAATGAATTTATTCAACAATTGTTCAGGTTGGTTGGCAACCATATCTCGGCATTTTAATTGGACCGGTAGCGCTGAAGCGGCAGTGTACCCTCTACGCTGCCGAGGAATTTTCCTACTATTATCGACAACTCACGCATAGAAATTGGCTTCATACAGTACTCATTGATGCCTGCCTCAACCGCTGCATCTTTTGACACCTGATCCGAATAACCGGTTATAAGGATTATGGGGATATCCGGCCGCAAACTTTTAACCTTTTCACTCAACTCGAGCCCAGTTAAATCCGCCATTGTCAAATCGGTGATAAGCATATCAAACTGTTGGGGATCGAGAAGAAACAATTCAATAGCCTCCCGCGGCGAAGTCTTGCCAACCACCGAATATCCGAGACTTCGCAGGATCTCGCCGGTTACCTGTACCACTTGTTCCTCATCATCCACAAGAAGTATCTTCCCGGACCCACCCTGCAAATCCCCAAGGGAAACAATCTGCTCAATAGCTGTTTCCTTTTGCGCCACCGGCAAGAACACTCGGAAGTTTGAACCTTTGCCGACTTCGCTTTCAACTTTAATAAATCCACCCTGACGACTGACTATGCCATGCACCATGGCCAATCCCATTCCAGTACCGCTGGTTTTTTCTTTGGTAGTGAAATAGGGTTCAAAAATTCTGTCGAGGAGTTTTTCATCTATACCGCGCCCAGTATCGGCAACACTCAATTCAAGCCAATCCTTGCCGTCCCCACTGTGTGCAGTGAGTCCGAGAGTTACTTTCAACATGCCGTGTTGTCCGGCCATGGCATGGGATGCGTTGGTACAAAGATTGATAAGCACCTGATGAATCTGTACCGGATCGATGGACACCCTTCCGCAATGTTCATCAATGTTTTCTTGAATAACAATGGTACTCGGCAAGGTGGCGCGCATGAGTTTCATCACCTCTTTAACGATGGGATGAATATACTGCAGTACCTCCCTCTTCTCGATGCTCCGAGAAAAAGTTAGAACCTGTTCCACCAAAGATTTTGCCCTTTTGGCGGCCTTGAGAATTTCTGCCAGATAATCGAATACGACTTGGTCGGTAAAACCGTCCTGCTTCATTTTCAAACGGATGATTTCAGTATATCCCATGATAGGGGTAAGCACGTTATTAAAGTCATGGGCAACCCCTCCGGCCAATGTCCCTATAGCCTCCATTTTCTGGGTGTGCCGCAATTGCTTCTCAAGCCTGTACTGCTCCGTCACATTCTGGGCAATACCGATAATTCCTGAAACATTTCCATCTCGATCTTTTACCGGCGAGGCAGTTATATCAAAAACAAGTTCGTCACCATCTACTCCAAAAACACCAGTTTTCTGGACACTTGATTCAATTTTCCCGGAATGCATGCACTGCTGGAAGGCACAAGACACACATTTTTCGCTCTGCGAACAGAAAATATCATGGCAACTCTTGCCGATAGCATCAGTGTGTCTCTTTTTGGTAACTTCATTTACCCATTGGGCCTTCATGTCGCGATCAAAAAGAATCAGGATTCCCGAAAATCCTTCAACAATAGCTTTTTTCTGAGCCTCACTCTCAAAAAGCGCATCAAGCACTTTTTTTCTTTGATTTGATTCCAATGTTTTTCTCTCTTTAATAAGGCTTGGGGGCACACCCTCTCATTCAGAACTGACTGGTCAACACTCTTTCATCCAACCAATTGTATCATTTGGCCCAGCTATATACAAAAAAGTATTGCAACTTTCTGTAAAATTTCCCACCATCCGCATTTTCGGCATCCGAAAGGCACAGTCGGCCCTTTCCCTTGACTCTTGCCCAGCTATTCCTTATTACTTCGGCAAGTCATTCAGCCCATCAAGGCAAATTGCAAAAGTTCGGAGAAGCGCACATGAAACTTATTAACCCAAAACCCTCTTCAACTGCTCAAGATCACCCGGAAATCCAGTACCCCTGTACATGGGTATACAAGGTTATCGGTGAGGACCTCGACCTGTTAAAAGCCGCCATCACCGAGGCATGTTCACCCCATCCGGTAATAATAAGCCACTCCCATTCAAGCTCAAAAGGGAAATATCACAGTTTCAATGCTGAGCTTGTTGTCCCTGATGAAATGGTCAGATTAAAAATCTATGAGTTATTAAAAAACAACTCCGCCGTAAGAATCGTGCTCTAAGGAACAACAGACATGAAAACCGAAACGATGAGCAGGAATTCGCAGCTTCTTGCGGCACTGCGGGAAGCTGTGGGTGTGGTGCAGATGGTTCTGTTCAAGGAGATTCGCGCCCGTATAGCGAAGAAAAAACCTGATGCTGAGGCCTCCTCTATCTCTGGTTTGGCCGGTGCCATCACCAATGAGGTGTTCGGCACGCAAAACCCAGGGGACAAATTTGTCCGTTTCCGCGCCGAAAACTTAGGCGAAATCGAGCAAGAGCTGCTTGCACTGAAGGACGAATTACCCGAGCTCCGTGCCGAGATAACCGATGCTTTGCGCATTCAGACCCTCTGTGACCATCAGGAAGGCAATGACAGTTCACAAACCCTGGTGCGGGCAAAAGAGTTTGGCTTTCTCATAGAAGACCGTGATGTCCCTCTGCCCTCATCTTTTATGATGCTGGTGCGCTCTCTCGGGGAAAGACACGACATCATCATTGCGCCAGCACAGATACATCCGGCGCAGGATGAGACAATGGTGCATTAGCCTGCCATAGGCTATAAACCATTTTCCCCTTCAATTCTCTTTGCCGGCAGGAGATGGCCCTGCCGGCTTTTCTCGCACCGCTACCCTGATTACCCCCCGCAGTGAATTACAGACAAAAACCGCCTCAGCGGCTCTGACATCTTCTTCTGTCAACACTTCTTCGAACATCGGCCGAGTGTTATCGGCAAGCAGTCGACCGCGCATTACACCTGGCAAGAGACCGCAGACAACCGGAGGAGTTTTGTATCGACCATTGCTATAGATCACAATATTGGTGACGCAGCCTTCGGTCACAGCCCCCGCCTCGTTGAAAAAGATGCATTCATAAAGCCCCTGGTCAAGGGCACGGGCGTATTCTTTGTTATACAGCTCACGCCTTGAGGTCTTGAAAAACACCCACGCCGCACTTGTATTTACCGGTATTGGAGAAAAATCAATCATTGCCAGTTTACTATCAACCACTTTTCCAGGCACCGCAGGCATTGAGGTGCAGGCTGGAGAGACAGCCATATCGGCCGTGATCGTCACCCTGCCGTCTTTTTCCAGCATCAGCCGCACTCGATAGCAGCTTTTGGAAAAAACATTTTCTTGTTTCGCAAGTCGCGACCTGATCTTTGATATATCACAAGAAAAATTAAAGAACTGAGCGCCGGTCTCGAGCCTTTTCAGATGCTCATCAAGAAGGAAATACCCCTGCCCCTGCTGCCAGAGGAGCGTTTCAAAAAGGTGAAATTCCGGCTGGCGATTGGTAAGGAATCGCCCTTTCAATAGAGATTCGTGCCACTCATCCTCCGCTACCGAATCATAAGTGATGCCGGCACCGATTCCCATTTCGCCTTGGCTCCCCCTCAAACTGACCGTCCGAATAGGGACATTGAAAACCGCCGAACCGTCCGGTCCAAAATACCCTATGGCCCCGGTGTATACACCACGTGGACCTTTCTCCAACTCATCAATTATCTGCATGGTGCGAATCTTTGGTGCGCCGGTAATCGATCCACAGGGAAAAAGAGCTCGAAACAGTTCAGTAAGTTTGAGGTTCTGCATGGTTGATGCCGCAGTTGTCGCTTTGATGGTCGAAGTCATCTGCAAAAGGCTCTCATAGGATTCAACGTCAAAAAGAGAATCGACATAAATCCGGCTCTGCCCGTGGCCGTGCAGCAACCGAGCCAGATCATTACGGAGGAGATCAACAATCATAACGTTTTCACTTCTATTCTTAATATCGTTGTGCAATTCAAGGCAATTCGCCAGTTCCTCAGCGCTGTTTCTCCCACGCTGCGCGGTTCCTTTCATTGGCCGCGCAGTAATCTCCGCTCCCTTTTTGCGAAAAAACAATTCCGGTGAAAATGACAAGGTCCGCTCGTCGCCGTTACGAATATATGCGCC
>JAHJLI010000140.1 GCA_018821785.1 Pseudomonadota bacterium | reverse complement strand
GTCTATCGGGTTGAAATTTTACACCCTGTTATTTGTTGGTTTTTTCAAATTCGCGCAGCTTGTCATTGCCACGTCTGGTGGCGTCGGCCATCGCCTGTTTCGCAGTCTTGCTGCCGTTCCAAATCAGTTCCATCTCCTCGTCGAGGATATTGCGAATCTGAACGAAATAGCCAAGACGGATACCTCGCGAATTTTTATTCGGTACAGTTCGGTTCAGTTGGTTGATACCCACTTCCTGGTAGGGAATCTTATCAAAGAATCCTTTGGACTTCAATGATTGGTAGGCCGTTGTGGTAATCGGGAAATAGCCGGTTTCCTTATGCCAGAGTTCTTGCATGTCATTCTGGGCGAGGAAATTGAGGAAGGCGGCAACGCCTTTATACTCCGCTTTCGGATGACCCTTCATAACCCAAAGGGAGGCCCCGCCGATAATACTGTTCTGCGGCTTCTTCATGTCGGCTTCCACCGGCAGCGGGGCGATATCCCAGGCAAATTTGGCGTTCTTATTGACATTGCCGATACCGCTGACCGATTCCATCATGATTGCTGCATCCCCGGCAACAAAGGCTGCCTGCGGGCCTTGATATTCACGTCCCTCATAGGAAAAACGTCCGTCGGCCATCCAGGATTTAAGCCGTTCCAGATGCCCCACCACTTTGGGATTGTCGATCATCAGCTCGCAATCCAAACCTTCATAACCGTTTGCCTTGGAGGCGAAGGGAATGTCGTGCATGGCACTGTAGTTTTCAATCTGAATCCACGACTGCCAGGTGGTAACCATTCCTTTTTTGGCTCCGGCCGCTACCAGCTTTTTGGTGATTTCGTCCATCTGGACCCAGGTAAGCGGAACTGTTTTCGAAGGCATGTCGATTCCGGCCTTCTTAAACAAATCGACATTGTAATACATTACCGCAGTCGAAGAGTTGAAGGGCATGGAGAGGAGATTATTTTTCTCGTCGACATAATAACTGAGGACCGCCTGCAGATAGCTGGACCAGTCGATTTTGAAGCCTTGGTCGGCCATGAGTTGGTAGACCGGGTAAATGGCACCGGACAGCATCATGGTCATCGTTCCGACCTCAAAGGACTGGAGGATGTGCGGGTGCTTTTTCGCCCGATAGGCGGCAACGCCGGCATTTACGACCTCGCCATAATCTCCCTTATTGGTGGCGACAACCTTATATTCAGTTTGGGAATCGTTAAAGGCTTTTACCATCTTATCGAGGGTCTCGCCCCTGGCCCCGCGCATGGCGTGCCACCAGTCGATAGTTATCGGTTCCGCCCAGGCTTGGCCGGCAAAAAACACCATCGCCAACATAACAGCAATGATTGTAAATCCGCGTTTTCCGTTCATACGTCTGTCCTCCTGTAAGTGTTAGAAATGGCGTCCGCGAGCATGTCCCAGCCCCTCGGGTCCGTTGCTAGGAAAAGACCTGAAATCATCATACATGTTTATAATTGTCATAATCGTTTCTCAATTGGGAGTCAAGAAGTGTTGTTACGTAAACCTGCTCTTCCCTCCCCATCTCTTTTTCAACAGCCTGCTCCGTTTTATGGTTGAATCAAAGAGAGATGTAATGGTAAGAAAACAATACCGCAGGGCGCGGCGATATGCTGGAAAAATTTCCCCGAGATCAACGAGAGATAAAGAATGGCACAAGTAATTCTTGAAAATGTGGTGAAGCGTTTTGGCAAAACGGAAGTCGTCCATGGTGTCGATTTGACCATCGCCGACATGGAATTCCTGGTACTGGTTGGACCCTCCGGTTGCGGCAAATCCACCCTTCTGCGGATGATAGCCGGCCTCGAAGAAATCAGCGAAGGTCGCATTCTGATAGATGGCAAGGTAGTCAACAACGTCGCACCCAAGGACCGGGGTTGTGCCATGGTCTTTCAGAATTACGCTCTGTATCCGCACATGAACGTCTATAAGAATATGTCTTTTGGGCTGACCATCAAAGGTTTCTCCAAACCTGAAATTGAAAGCCGAGTCCAGGAAGCAGCCAAGATCCTTGGTATCGGCGAGCTGCTCGCCCGGAAACCCCACGAACTGTCCGGGGGGCAGCGGCAGCGGGTAGCAATGGGACGGGCTATTGTCCGGAACCCTTCGGCATTTCTATTTGACGAACCCCTTTCCAATCTCGACGCCAAACTGAGAAATACCATGCGAACCGAGATCAAACTCCTGCACCAAAAGGTGCGTACGACGATAATCTACGTCACCCACGATCAGGTGGAGGCGATGACTTTAGCCGATCGCATCGTCGTCATGCGCGGCGGCAGTGTGGAACAGATAGGTACGCCGATCGATCTTTTTGAACAGCCGGCCAACACCTTTGTCGCTGGATTCATCGGCAGCCCGCCAATGAATCTGCTGGATGGCAAGCTTGTGCGTACATCTGACGGTTTCCAGGTCATTTTATCGGAGATTCTGCGCATTCCAATTCCTGAAAAAGATCAGACAAACAAACTTTCTGATGGTCAAAAGGTGGTCTTTGGCATCCGTACGGAAAGCATCAGACCCCTTTACACTGGCTCCCGGCCTACCCAGGAAGGCGAGTGGAGTACCAACGGCTTGATTGAGGTTGTTGAACCGCTGGGTGGCGAAACCCATCTGCACACCGATATTTCCGGGGTGAAATTCATAGCCAAATGTGATGGGCGGCAACGGATCACTGCAGGGTCAGATATGCCCTTTTCCTTCCGGCTTGAGGCAATCCACCTCTTTGATGCCCAAACCAGACAGGCAATCTATTGAATCTAACCAGTTGACACTGCAACCGCAACCCTCTAAACCGTCGCCTCCTGATACTCTCAAATCGAACCTTGAGCTGACTCCATCCCCAGGGACATATTCAAGGCTCCTGGGGACGCTGATTAGCCGAATCACACCTCGCGAATCGGCTTTCTCCTAACTTTATTATCATCTTTTTCCTTCCCAATTTTCCCTCTCTGTACAATTGATATATTTTTCACTTTATTATTTATTTTCAAATTGAAAATTAAATATTATACGTTTTATTAGTATATTGATCAATACTGTGTAGTTGACATATTTTTTGACAATATTGGCTTTAACCTTGTCACAAACGATGCCGAAAAGGCTATTATTTTTGCTGCTTTTGTGACCGAAAATACCTTTCCGATAAAAATTTTCCCCGGTGTTTCGTTTTTATATTTAATTTGTTTCAGATGAACTTTAATTAATTTCACTTGAAGTTTTCTGCAATACCGATTACAGACTCCAAGAAAGCGTTTTCTTTAGACTGCATGAACGTCGGATGATTCCACACGTGCCGATCATCTCCAATAACAGGAATGACACCATGAACCCACCCCCCCCCCGCAAAGGAACAAAACCTGGAAAAACGATCCTGGAAACCGAAGTTTTGATCATCGGCGGCGGCGTGACCGGTGCAGGGATCATGCGTGATCTCGCCCTGCGTGGAGTTCATTCCATCCTCATCGACAAACGCGACCTCTGTGCCGGAGCCTCCGGCGGCAATCACGGTCTTCTCCACTCCGGCGCCCGCTATGTTGCAAGCGATCTCCATTCAGCAGGGGAATGCAGGCAGGAGAACCAACTCCTCAAACGTCTGGCCCCGCAATGTATCGAACAAACGGGGGGGTTGTTTGTGGCTGTTGACGGCGACGACCCACAGTTTGCCGAACAGTTTCCAACACTCTGCAGGGGTGCCGGAATTCTCTGCGAAGAACTCACTGTTTCCGAGGCGAAAAGGCTCGAGCCGCATCTTTCGGACAAGCTTATAAAGGCTTTCAGGGTTCCTGACGCCACGGTCGATCCGTTTCGCCTGGCCCTCGAAAATGTTGATCACTCCCGAGTTATCAATGGCAGTATCTATTGCCCTCACACGGAACTCCTTGGTTTTGAAAGAGTTGGTGACGTAATCCACGCAGCGGTCTGCCGCGACAACCGGGCCAACACCCAGTTAACCATCCGCGCAGGACAGTATATCAACGCCGGTGGGGCATGGGCCATGAACATCGCCAGACTGGCCGCCTGCAACGACGTTCATCTCCTCTATTCAAAAGGCACCTTGCTGATCAGCCATGACCGCATGACACACCATGTCATCAACCGACTGCGGCACCCCGGTGATGGCGATATCCTTGTGCCGGGAGGGACGGTTTCCGTCCTCGGCACCACCTCCACCCGCACCGACGATCTTGAGAATGTCCGTCCGACTGTTGCGGAAATCGATTTAAATATCCAAGAGGGCTCGGCTATGATCCCGGCTCTTGCCGGTGCCAGATACATCCGCGCCTTTTCCCGGGTACGCCCACTGCTGCAGAGCACCGGCAACACCGACGACCGTGGGGCTGCAAGGGGATTTGTTCTTCTTGACCACGCCACCCAGGGTTTGACCAATTTCTGCACGATTACCGGCGGCAAGCTCACTACTTTTCGCCTTATGGCCGAAAAAACATGCGACCTCGTCACAGCCAGACTCGGCAAGCAAGAGGCCTGCAAAACCTCGACAGTTCCTCTGCCGCACGGCGAGGCCTGCCGCTGGACCGAACCCGGCGCCGCCCCAAAATACTGGTTTAAGGCAAACAATCCCGACGACATGATACTCTGTGAATGCGAAATGGTGCCGCAGTCGGCGATCGACCAGATCGTCCAGTGCGCGCCAGGCATCGAAGAGGAGATGACCCTTGAGGCCATAGCCCTCCGCTCCCGAGCCGGAAAAGGGCCCTGCCAGGGTTCCTTCTGCGGTATTCGCATCTGCTCATATCTTTACGACCGTGGCTACTACCGGGACACCACCGGCCTTGAGCATATGCGCAACTTTTTCAATGAACGCTTCAAAGGCCAGCGTACAGTTATATGGGGGCAACAAGCTGCCCAGATGGAACTGGCAGAGGCTCTGCACTGTGGACTTCTTGGTCTCGACACCCTGGAAAACCATTGATTAAGAGTCCCTATCAAGCACAGAGTCGGAGAATGACATGAAAGAGGAAACCCGCAATTTCACCACTCAGCTGGCGATAATCGGATCGGGAATCGCCGGATTTGCCGCATCTATTTTCGCGGTCAACAGAAAAATCGCAACTGCCCAGATCGGCAATACCGGAGCGGTGGCCTATACCACCGGCTATCTTGATCTTCTCGGCAAGATGGATGGCGCGCAAGCAGCCGTCAACGATCCCTGGCAGGCGCTGGAACAGTTGCGAAAAAGTCAGTCAAACCACCCACTCAGCCGAGTTGCCGTCGCCGATATTCACCGTGGTTTCAACGAATTTACCGCCTTTCTCGGTGAATGCGGCATTGCCTACAGCCAGCCCGAAAAACGCAATATCACCGCCCTGACCCCGGTCGGCACCCTGAAACAGACGCTCTGCGTCCCGGCCACCATGGCCGCCGGACCACGAGCCTTTGCCGCCAAAAAGCCCTGCGTCATCATCGATTTTATCGGCTTAAAAGGCTTCAGCGGTCGCCAGGTGGTGGCCAACCTGCAAGACCGCTGGCCAAACCTTGGCACGCAACGCATCGCTTTTCCGGATATGGTCCATGGCGAAATTTACCCAGAGGTCATGGCGCGGGCTCTTGAAGTTCCAGCAACTCGCGAAAAACTCGCCTATACCTTGAAAAACGCCGCCGGGCAGGCAAAGGTCATCGGCCTGCCGGCAATCCTTGGCATGCACTGTCCCGATCACGTCCGGGCAGAGCTGGAAAGGTTGACCGGCCTCGAAATCTTTGAGATTCCCACCATGCCGCCGTCGGTGCCCGGCATCCGTCTGCGCGAACTGTTCGAGCAAGTACTACCGAAAAAAGGGGTGACACTTATCCCTCAACAGAAAGTTACCGCTTTGGACTTTGACGACAGAGGCGCGACGCTTTCTCTTTTCGACAGCTACGGTCCAATTCGCATTCAGGCACAAACAGTCATCCTCGCCACCGGCCGCTTTTTAAGCGGTGGCCTTGAGGCTCATCCGGATGGAATCAGAGAGCACCTGCTGGATTTGCCGGTGACCCAGCCTGCCGACAGAACCCATTGGTATCATGATCGCTACACCGACCCGCGCGGTCATGCCATCCACCGTGCCGGAATCGAGATCGATGACACATTCAGACCCTTACGCCTGGATGGTCGACCCTACAGCGATCGACTCTTTGCCGCCGGGATCATCATTGCCCATCAGGACTGGATTCGTGGACGCAGCGGCGCAGGAATCGCCATCGCCACCGCCTTCAGGGCCGTGGCAGAGGCGGAACGGTATCTCCTTGCAGAGACTAATCCCGAAAAACGGGTTTAGGAGCCCTAACAAAATGGATAAAAATGGCTCATATTTGGTAACGGCTCCTAAACAGGAAAAAGGAACACCCATGGCGGACACCCAGATAGCCACCATCAATTTTAAGGAAGAAGCCCTGCGACTGCTGCCGGAAGGTGCCAGCTTCGAGGCCTGTCTCACCTGCGGCCTCTGTTCGTCGGGCTGCCCAGCCTCAGGGATCGAGAACATGGACCCTCGCAAGTTCATACGCATGGCCGAGCTCGGTATGGATGTAGAGCTGTCAACCACACCCTGGGTCTGGTGCTGCACCCAGTGCAAGCGCTGCCACCATGTCTGCCCGATGAATATCGACATCTCGCAGCTGGTCTTTCTCGCCCGCAGCAACTGGCCGGAAGATAAAAAACCTTCAGGCATCGTACGCTCCTGCCAAATGATCCTGGCAACCGATTCGACCAGCGCCATGGGCCTGCCACCTGCCGACTTCGTCTTTGTGGTTGATGATGTGTTACAGGAAGTCCGGGCAACGCAACCGGCCTTCCAGCATCTTCAGGCCCCGATGGACAAACAGGGTGCCCACTTTTTCGTCAACCAGAATTCCCGCGAACCGATGAGCGAGCCGGACGAAATGGTTCCTCTCTGGAAGATCTTTCACCTCGTCGGTGCCGACTGGACGTATTCCTCCAAAGGCTGGGCGGCGGAGAATTTCTGTATGTTTTCAGGTAATGAGACAGCCTGGTACGAGGTCATCAAAAAGCGGGTTGATGCGGTAAACGAGCTGGGTTGCCAGGTATGGCTGAACACCGAATGCGGCCACAGCTATTATACCATGTGGCAAGGAGTGAAGCGCTTTAATCTTACAGCCAATTTTCGCCTGGAAAGCCTTATCACCTACTATGCCAGGTGGATACGGGAAGGCAAGCTGCCGGTCAATTCGAAATGGAATACCAAGGGCATAAAGTTCACAGTTCAGGATCCCTGCATGATTGTCCGTAAAGCCTACGGGGATGCCATTGCCGAGGATATGCGTTTTGTCACCCGGGCTCTGGTCGGCGAGGAGAATTTCATCGATATGCAGCCGAACCGTAGTGCCAACTACTGCTGTGGCGGTGGGGGCGGTTTCTTACAGGCGGGAATGACGGAACACAGGCGAACCTATGGCAAGCGTAAATTTGATCAGATCGCCGCCACCGGTGCCGCCTACGTCCTCACCCCTTGCCACAACTGCCATTCACAGATGGAGGACATCGGCCACTTTTACGGCGGCAACTACGGGGTCGTCCATTTCTGGACCCTGATCTGCCTGTCTTTGGGGATTCTCGGCGACAACGAGCGAACCTACCTGGGCCCGGATCTCCTGGAGCTCTTAGATTGATTGTTGAGTAACTGCAGGAATTAGCCAGGTCGTTTTTATCCCACTAGATAGGTGCCGGTTCCTGCGGCAATAAGCACCTTCTGGTCATTGCACAATTCGGTACGTACGACCGCTACTTTACTGCCCTTGCGGAGTATCGTACCGGTTGCGACGAAGTAATTCCCCTTGCCGGGGCGGAGAAAATAAACGCGCAGATCGAT
>JAHJLI010000139.1 GCA_018821785.1 Pseudomonadota bacterium | reverse complement strand
TCATCTACCTTTTTGAACCTAAATCCCACAGCGTCCATGGCAGTCTTAATATTTTTTTGACTGCCGGTCAGAAAACGCCATCCATCAGACGGAAAATCATCACCAACAATTTTCAGGTAATTCTTTTTCGCCCGTGCAGCGTCCTCAAAGCTTTCAGCTTCATTGAAACTCAAGGCAATGACTCGATACTCTTTTCCAGGCACAAAACTGAGATTACCAAGAGCAATTGCTAGATTTGCAAGATTCTTGCTACAGATATTCGGGCAATAAAAATAAATGGGCAGAAAAATTGTCGGTCGATCGATAATTTCAGCTAACCGGATCTTTTTGCCCACCTCATCCACAAACTCCAAATCAAGCGGCAGGTACTGGCCGGTCTTTTCCTCAATCCAAAGAGCATCATCGTCAGTTTTTGCAGTTACAAGCTGCTTGGTCTGTTCAAGCAGCGTCGAATCATTATTGCCATTGTTCTGTGCCGGGGAAATGCTATACATTCCTATCGTCAGAAACGACAAAACGCCAATGGCGATGTTTTTGCCAAATGTGTTCATCTTTAACCCCAGCTTCCTATAATTTCTCCGAAGCACCAGTGGTTAAGTTGACCTTGAGGGCAGTTCTGTATTTATGTTTAGCTAAAAAGCTATCGCGGCCGGAGCCATAAGCTAAAAGAACGACGGTATCTCCTTTGACGTCGATTTTAGTATCGTTTTTATCAGCTGAGGCTAGAGGCAGTGTGAATTCTAAGGTCGTCTTCCCATCGATCTCTGTACCGCCAACCAGAGTTACATCACTCGTACCTTCAAGTTTTGTGTCTGGCTTATGTGCATTTTCATCAACGCCGTAATCGTCATCAAGCTTTGCAACCCCATCTTTAACATACCCGAGAATGAAATTGGCCCCTTTCATCTCTTTTACAGGATTAAACCCGATACCAACCCAACCTTCTGTCTCGGCTGTAAGTTTTACAGCCAGTGTATCCCCTTCAACTTTCCAGGCAAAGGTGATTTTTTGATCCTGCAATTCATGATCATATTCGGCAGCTTGAATATTAGTTACTGTTGTACAAAATATGACAGTGATCCCAACAATCATCTTCTGAAGGTTTTTCATTTTCATAATATCTCCTTGTTGTTCATTTTAGAAAACTCATAAAAACCAAAAAATTGCCAATTCTACATTTGTTTCTGCAACTATCTAGTTGCCCTATCGCTAAGCTATGTAGATAGTTAATTACTTTTTACAGGAAAGAACAGAGTAACATAGCCTTAATCTGAAGAAAAGATTCTTTCCGATATTGCGACACATTAACAAATAGAAATGATTCTTTTTCACAAAACTCATTAAAATTATTGCAGACCAAACAATGTGTGATTAATCTTGCTCTGAAGTCTAACAAACGCAGCTAGTCTTATGACAGATCCTGTTGAAATTGCAACAACCACTGGCACCATGTGGTATCAAACACTGTTTATGTACGATAGCTGGGAACCTATTCATTAATACAGGAGGAAAACTAATGGCTAAAAAGATGGGTGTTTACAAGTGTGAGATATGTGGGAACATAGCTGAAGTCCTTACCGCAGGTGGTGCGGAAATGATGTGCTGTGGCCAGAATATGACATTGCAGAGTGAAAACACAACCGATGCCGCTGTAGAAAAACACGTACCCGCTCTTGAAAAACGTGATGGCGGCTGGCAGGTTAATATCGGTACAGTGGATCACCCAATGACAGATGCTCATTTTATTGAATGGATTGAACTCATAGCAGGAGACTCAGTATACCGACAATTCCTCAATCCATCCGCTAAGCCATCAGCCTTTTTCCCCATAACCGCTAATGCAGTTACTGCCCGTGCCTATTGCAACCTGCACGGCCTCTGGAAGAAATAATTTTTACTACCTGTTGGCCGGATAGCTATCTGGTCAACAGGTAGGACAAATCATCTTTTAAGGACCACCAGCGTATCCCCCCCACTATTCCAGCAGCCCCCCTTCCTTCTTGACAATTTATATTTCAAGTATAGTTTAATATTAAACTGTAAAATCAATTACCAGGACCGAAGGAAGTGATGTCAAAATTCACAGGCAGCAAAAAGCATGTACTGGCATTAAACACTTTCGTAAAACTCGTACGAAGCACAACTCTTGTCTGTAGTGATGTGCACAATCATTTCCTTTCCGAGTTGACCGTTAGCCAGTTTGGCATTCTGGAAGCTTTGTATCATCTCGGGCCTATGTCTCAAAAGGAACTTGCTTCAAAGATATTGAAATCACCTGGTAACATAACAACAATCATTAACAACCTCGAAAGAAATGAATTGGTGAGAAGGAAGGTGAATAGTGAAGACAAGCGCTATTACACAGTTCACCTGACAGACAATGGCAGGTCGATGATTGAACGACTTTTCCCAACTCATGCAGAT
>JAHJLI010000138.1 GCA_018821785.1 Pseudomonadota bacterium | reverse complement strand
GATAGGTCTCCCCCAGTTCCGCAGCTCTGGTTCGCGCGGAAACCTCACCTCCTCGTCCTTCCAGGCAGGCATTTATCATTTCGCGCAGCTTTTGCAGATCACCATCCGGCAAATGGGCATCCACTAAATTTTTCAGGGCGGTCTGGTCACCAAGAGGCCAGATCTGGCGTATCCGGCGTAAAGTCCTGTCCCATAAGGGTTCGTCACGATCAAACATGAAATCTCCTTGAGAGAAAACGGGTAAGAAGCAGGGAGATAAGTCCAGGGTACTTTCCAGAATTACTCACTTTTTCCAGTTCTGTCGGAAAAAATCTTCAAGGAAGCTCTTTCGCCAGCCATCGGTTTGGCGGAGTTGTTGGGATGCCTCAGCTCTTTTGGCGTTAAGCATGGTGATAAGCAGTTTCAATTCCGATGCATTGCCGATCAATCCTGGTGCAATGCCAAGTATTCCAGCCTTGAGATTTATAAGATTATTGAGTTTTTCCAACCCTACCTTATCGCTTGGGCTGAGTCTGGTCGGGCGTTCAAGAGTTGGGTAGGTGTCCACAGGCTGGCTGAGTGTGGTTTCGATAATGGCGGAGATGGTTCTCCCGTATTTTGAGATGGCGTTGTCGGAAAGTCCACAGTGTAATTTTTGTTCTTCAGGGGTTGCGGGTTTTTGTTTGGCAAGCTCGACAAGGAGAGCATCTTTGATCACATGCCCTCGGGGCCGATCTATTTTTCTGGCCATACCGTCACGCCACGTTGAAAGATTCTTGAGGATGGCCAAGCCAGACCGGTCTAGGGCACTGCAGCCTCTTATTTTTAGATACCGTTCGTCGGCAGGTGGACCACAATATGTGGCAGGATTGTTGAGCAGAATGAGTTCTTCTTGCAACCAAGATTTGATCTTTGGGCCTATTATTCGTGAGAGCAGAAGGATTCTGACCGCTCGCAGATAGCGGACGTCATCAAGTGCATAGCGTACCTGCTCATCGGTGAGAGGTCGTTGACACCAGTTGGTACGAGTTTCTTCTTTAGCCAGTTCAATGTCGAGCAACTCTTTTACCAGATTGCCAAGGGAGAGAGTTGCGGGAAGGTTGGAGAAGCCGGCAGCCAGTCGGGTATCGAAAATATTCTGGGGAGTGGCCCCCGTTGCTTTCATGAGGATCGCCAGATCTTGTGGAGCATCGTGGAGGATTTTTATCACCCCTCGGTCGGAAAGAAGTTGCCCGAGAGCCTGGAGATTTTTAATAGCCAGAGGATCAATTAGATAGCATTCTTCATCGGAAAGACCTAGTTGAATGAGGCCAAGTAGTGGATAATATGTTCTTTCCCAGACGAATTCGGTATCCAGTGCAACTGCATCAGATTGTTTTGCACGGGCAACCAGAATTTCTAAATCGGCTTCGTTTTGAATAAGAGTGTTGAGTTTTTCCATGATATTGAGTGAGTGGTGGTTAGGGGCGAAAAAAACTTTTGTGGCTCTTGTTTGTTGCCTTCGTTTTGATGATGTGGCCGATTGCAGCTCATAGCTCGACCGGATTGTTGCACTGAATAAAAAGACATAAAGGACGGGAAAAGACAAGAAATATTCTTCTTTTAGGATGTTTATTTCAAATATTTCCTATATTATTGCCAGAAATGTGATGAGGAATGCCGGATCTTTGGAGGAAGAATGTTAGTCTATATTTTAAAACGAATTCTTTTGATGATTCCGACCCTCTTCGGGGTAATGGTGATCACATTCACAATCACCCAGTTCGTACCGGGTGGTCCGGTTGAAAAGATGATCGCCCAGATTGAAGGCTTCAATAAGAGTGGTGGAGAGGTGCGGGCCGAATCGTCGGGTATGTATCGAGGTAATTCCGGTCTTGATAGTGAGAAAATCGCGCAACTGAAAAAGCTTTATGGCTTTGATCAACCGCCAATTACACGGTTTTTTTCCATGATGAAAAGCTATATCGTATTCGACTTCGGTTCCTCTTATTATTATCACCGAAGTGTTTTTGACCTGGTTGTTTCGCGAATGCCTGTTTCCATGTCCCTGGGGTTGTGGAGTTTTGTTATTGTCTATGGGATTTGTATCCCTCTGGGCATCAGGAAGGCGGTGACTGACGGCTCGCGTTTTGATCTTGTCAGTTCGACCATCATCCTCGTGGGCTATGCCATTCCCGGTTTTGTCCTGGGAGTTCTCCTGGTGGTTTTATTTGGCGGTGGCAGTTTCTGGTCGGTGTTTCCTCTCCGTGGTCTAGTGTCTGACAATTGGAGTGAGCTGAGCGCAGGCATGAAGGTACTCGACTATCTTTGGCATATGGTTTTGCCGGTAACGTCGGGTGCTGTTGGCAGTCTTGCGGTAATGACCATGCTTACCAAAAATTCTTTTCTTGAAGAGATCCGCAAGCAATATGTGCTGACCGCACGCGCAAAGGGTTTGACGGAACAGCAGGTACTGTACAAACATGTGTTTAAAAATGGCATTATTCCTATAATCACAGGATTTCCAGGCTATTTTATAGCCTCTTTTTTTACTGGCAGCCTCCTTATCGAAACGATTTTTTCGCTTCAAGGCATGGGTTTACTTGCCTATGAATCGGTTTTAAACCGCGATTATCCGGTGGTTCTTGGTACTCTCTACTTTTTCACAGTTATTGGTCTTATATCCAGGTTACTATCTGATTTAAGCTATGTCCTCGTCGACCCCCGCATAAGCTTTGAGAGTGTAAATGCCTAGTTCGCAACCGGGAAAAACGCTGCAAACAGCCACGGTCGAGCGCAGGGATAAAACCTGGCAGCGTTTCAAGAGAAAAAAACGAGGATATTGCAGCCTTATACTTTTCTTAATCCTCTTTGGCCTCTGCCTTCTAGCGGAGATTATCAGCAATGATTTACCTCTGGTTATAGGATACAAGGACAAGATCTATTTCCCGATTATTATTTCATATCCGGAAACCACTTTCGGGGGGGATTTCGAAACGGAGACCGATTATAAAGACCCGTTCATTATGGAGAAATTACAGCAGCCCGGTAATTGGATAGTATTTCCTTTGAATAAATACAGTTATAATACCATAAACCTAGAAATTTCCGGCGCGGTTCCATCGCCACCGACTTCTGATAACCTGCTGGGTACCGACGACCGCGGTCGAGATGTATTGGCACGAGTCATTTATGGCTTTCGCTTGAGCGTTCTTTTTGGATTAGCGCTTACTCTTGTCGGCACCACGGTTGGTATTGTCGCCGGTGCTGTTCAAGGGTATTTCGGTGGCCGTACGGACCTCTTGGTTCAGAGATTTATTGAGATTTGGGGAGCGATGCCGGAACTCTATCTACTGATAATTTTTGCCTCTATTTTTCGACCCAGTTTCTTGTTATTGTTGGTATTGCTGTCTTTGTTCAGTTGGATGGGTCTGTCGGACTATGTCCGTGCCGAATTTTTAAAAGGACGGAACCTTGATTACGTCAAGGCCGCCAAGGCTCTGGGAGTCGGAAATGTGAAGATCATGTGGCGACATCTCTTGCCAAACGGCATGACTCCGGTTATCACCTTCCTTCCATTCCGGGTTTCCGCGGCTATACTTGCTCTCACTAGCCTCGATTTTCTGGGGTTAGGAGTCCCACCGTCCACTCCGAGTCTTGGGGAACTGCTTGCTCAGGGAAAAGCTAACCTTGAGGCATGGTGGCTTTCACTTGCCGCTTTTTCTGTTCTTGTCGGCACTTTGGTGTTGCTCATTTTTATTGGAGAAGCGTTACGCGGAACCTTGGATCCGAGGAAAAACTGACATTAATGGTAATAATAGGATGAGCACAACTGGCCCCGAGCTGACACGCTTGATTTTTTCTGCTGCTTTCTCATCTATTTACAATTTCCGGGCATTGACTTATTTAAAAGCAAAGAATATGATAAACGCCATCTGTTTTTTGTCGATTTTTATCATACTCACTTTGATTTTTTTGTATCGGCTTTACGAAAGGCCACGACTATGAATGGTAATCCCATAATAAAGCTTGGCAATACTGGTGTGTATATTGTAACCGATCTCGGGAAGATGGCAGTTTTTATGCTGAAGGCTTTTCGTGGAGTTTTCAGGCACCCTTTCCGGATGAAAGAACTTATTCGCCAGGTGCATTTTATAGGTGTTGGCTCTTTGGCGGTAATCTTTTTTACCGCCGCCTCTACTGGAATGGTGCTTGGTTTGCAGGGATATTATTCGTTAAATAAATTCGGTGCGGAGGGAATGCTTGGCTCTGCTGTTTCTCTCACCCTGATTATGGAGCTTGGCCCTGTTCTTACCGCTTTAATGGTGGCCGGCAGGGCTGGTTCAGCCATGTGTGCTGAACTTGGCATTATGAGGATTTCTGAGCAGATCGATGCTCTCGACTGCATGGCAATTGACCCTTTTCGTTATTTCATCACCCCCAAATTTCTGGCCGCTCTTATTTCAGTCCCCCTCCTGACTGCGGTCTTTGATGTAGTAGGCATCGCCGGCGGATATGTGGCTGGCGTCGGACTTATGGGTGTCAGCCCCGGGGCATATATTCAGGGAATGCAGAGTAGTGTCACCAATCATGACATTCAGCTTGGGATAATAAAATCATTTGTTTTTGCTCTGCTCGTTGTATGGATTTGCACCGGAAGAGGATATTTTGTCAGAGAGATTCGTGGTGCCGGTTTTGGGGCGGAAAGTGTCAGCCGGGTAACGACCCAGGCTGTAGTCCTTTCTTCAATTTCTGTCTTGATATTTGACTATCTCCTGACTGCGGTGCTGCTCTAATGCCTTCAGCTATTGACTTTCGTAATGTCGTAAAGACATTTGCCAAAAAAAACGGTGAATTGCAATCTGTTCTTAACGGGGTGAGTTTTTCCATTCCCGCAGGAAAAACCACAGTAATAGCTGGCGGCAGTGGTCAGGGGAAAAGTGTAACCTTAAAGCTTGTTCTTGGCTTGATGCAGGCCGATGCAGGGCAGGTGTTCGTTCATGATCAGGATATTACCCGGGCCCGAGGCAGAGAAATGGAACGCCTTCGCACCCAGTTCGGCGTACTCTTCCAGGGTTCGGCCCTTTTTGATTCCCTGACAGTTTTTGAAAATGTTGCATTGCCACTCAGGGAACGGACCGAGAAGAGCGAAGCGGAGATCAAAACCCTGGTTGAAGGGGCTCTCGCGCAATTTGAACTTTCTGGGCATGAGGAAAAATATCCGGCCCAGTTGAGCGGTGGAATGCAGAAAAGAGTAGGTTTGGCGAGAGCCATGCAACTCAAACCGAGTATTATGCTCTTTGATGAACCGACCACAGGTCTTGATCCGGTAATGACACGGGAAATATATCATTTGTTTGCCAGAACCCAGGCTGAATTCGGGTTTACTTCGGTGATTGTCAGTCATGATATTCCGAAGATTTTTAATCTGGCAGACCAGGTTATCATACTCAACAATGGGGAAATGGATGTTTTTGGCAGTCCTGAAGAAATTCAATGGTCTGAGAAACCTCATATTCAAGAATTTGTTAAAATGACGATGGGAGACATCTATCAAAGTCACCTGGTGGAAAAATGAAACAAAACACAATAGAGTTTGCAGTTGGGGTGTTTATGCTTATTGGATTCGGGGCCTTTGTCTATCTGGCTTTGCAATTGGGAGAGGTTCCTTTTCTTCGCCAGGGCAGCACCTATGTTCTCAAAGCTGAATTCGACAATGTTGCCGGAATTGAAAAAGGAGCGTCAGTACAGGTTGCCGGGGTCACCGTCGGTGAGGTTGCCGAGATTGCCTTGAGTGACAATGAGGCAGCCTTGCTTTCTCTTCGCATTGAAAAGTCCTTAAAAGTGTCTGTTGATTCGTTTGCTTCGGTAAAATCACAGGGAATAATTGGTGACAAATTTATCCAATTGAACCTTGGCGGAGATGAAGAAAAGTTTAATCCAGGGGAAATTATAAGGGAGACGGAGTCTTCCGTTGACATAGAATCATTAATCAGCAAATTCGCCTTCGGCAGTGTAAAATAATGGGTGCTGGTTCCGAGGTTGAAACTCATTAAAATCTAATTGTGTGCAATGTCATGAAGAAAGATATATGTATTTTATTGCTGCTGGTCCTTTTATTTGTGAGTAATTTGCAGGCGGCTGAGAAGGGCCCAACTGCTGATTTGCAACCTATTCTTCACGATTTAACTGGTATTTTGGCAGATGAAAGCCTGAAAGGGGATGAGCACCGCACCAAGAGGCGCGAGAAGATCATGTCCCTTATCACTCATGGTTTCGATTTTGGCGAGATGTCAAAAAGAGTTCTCGGAAAAACCTGGCAAGATATTGGAGAGAAGGAGCGCGATAACTTCACCAGACTTATGACCAAACTTTTGGAAAATGTCTATATCGGCAAACTCGAAAGCTTTTCAGGACAGACTCTTGAATATATTGGAGAGAACATTAAGGAGGATAGGGGCCAGGTATCAGTTCTTTTGGATAATGCAGGGGTAAAAATTCCCATCTATTATATCATGAGAAAAACTGACGCAAGGTGGATGGTATACGATATCAATATCGAGGGAGTGAGTCTGGTTAGAAACTACCAAGAGCAGTTTAAATCCATAATTCGAAAAGACAATTACGAAGGGCTGGTCAAGGTCATGGAAGAAAAAATCAGTTCTTTTTCAACGGAGTTGAAGTAAGCAGGTCATGGCCGAATATAATTCGCAATTGCACGAAGATTTTTTCCCATTTCTCGATAAATCGGAGGCCACGGCATTAATGACCGCCATGGAGATTTCTGAAATCAGGGCCGGGACCATACTGTATAAAATTAACGATTCTGCAGATTGCCTGTATGTGCTTGTTTCAGGAAAAATTGCGGTGCAGAAAAAAACCGGTTTTGGGGATAGGATGCAGGTGGTTGCCCTGCTTGATCCCGGTGCGCCGCTTGGCGAAAGTGGCTTGCTGGATACCCAGTATCGAGGAGCAACGCTTATGGTTGTCGTTGATTCTCGTTTGCTGGTTTTGTCGCGGCGCGCATTTGCTGAAATAACCACGCTCACGCCTATTCTTGCCGTAAAAGTGCTCACATGGCTTATGACTAGGCTTTCTTTGAGATTAAAAAAAAGCTCTGAACGTCTCGCCCATGTGTTGTAAATATTTTTGATATGAACGGCCG
>JAHJLI010000137.1 GCA_018821785.1 Pseudomonadota bacterium | reverse complement strand
TTTGTATCAAGGGTTTGTATCAAATGGGTAATTATCGAGTAGACAATAAAAAACCCATTGATATTGGATCGTGATATCAATGGGTTAAATATTCAAATGGTGACCCCAAGGGGACTCGAACCCCTGTCGCCGGCGTGAGAGGCCAGTGTCCTAGGCCACTAGACGATGGGGCCAAATTGTGCCGTTTTATAACTGACCTCAGTTTTGTTGTCAATCATTTGTTGCCGCCCGTTGAATTATTATTTGTGAAAAAATCCTTCATCCTGGTGGCTGCACTTCTTTCAAAGGTCTGCCGCGACCAAATATGCTGGTGCTGTTCTTCATATAATTTGCAACATCCGGAGTAAGAAATTCTTTTGCACAGCGCCACCGCCAATTGCCTTCGGGCACTCCTGGGCTGTTCATCTTGCAATCGCTGCCGAAGCCCAGCACGTCCTGAAGGGGAAAAATGCACAGCATGGCAATTGAAGATTGGGCGAGATATATCAGGTCATGGTGAATGTTATTCTGATCGTGAAGAGACCTGTTTGCCATTTTTTTGATGAGTGACCGATTATTATCGTCCATTTTTTCGCTCAAATACCAGCCGACAGTAGTGTCGTTGTCGTGTGTGCCAGTATAGACAATACACTGAGGAGACTGATAATTGCAGGGTAAAAAACTGTTGTCTCTGTTGCCGTCGAATGCAAATTGCAAGACTTTCATGCCTGGGAATCCGAGCTTATCACGTAGTTCCTCCACCTCAGGGGTAATAATACCGAGGTCTTCTGCTACAATATTTAGCTTCCCGAGTTTTTTATAAATTTTCTCGAAGAAATCAGCGCCAGGACCCTTTTCCCATTCGCCCTCAATTGCTGTGTCATTTTCCTCTGGGATCGCCCAGTAAGATACGAAACCTCGAAAATGATCGATGCGGGTCATATCAACCAGATCGAAAAGGTTCGAGAGTCGTGCGGACCACCAATTCAACAATTCATTTTGAACACTTGCGTCGCAGTTATGCCAATCGTAGAGGGGATTTCCCCATCGTTGTCCGGTTTTACTGAAATAGTCAGGGGGTACCCCAGACACTTTCATTGGACGAAGGGTTGTCCGATCGAGAGAGAAAATTGACTGGTGAGCCCAGACATCAACGCTGTCGTAACTGACATAAATGGGTAAGTCACCAATGAGACTAATATGCTGTTTGCTGGCATATTGGCGAAGAAGCCGCCATTGTCGAAAAAATTCAAACTGTTCAAACCTGAAATAATTTATCTTTTCAATATGTTTTGTGAGAATCGATTGAAGAGATTCAGGCTTGCGTGTTGCAAACTCTTCTGGCCAGTCAAACCATCCAGTGTCGCCGCAGAGCTCTTTAAGAGTCATGAAGGTTGCATATTCATCAAGCCAGGTTGCAGTTTCTACAAAGGTGGCATATTCGCTGCAAGTATCGGGCTCAAACTGTTTGAAGGCTTTATGCAGGAGAGTATCTTTATACCTCAGTACTTCACCATATTCAGTGGAGTATTGTGAAAAAACAGGCTTGTTATTAAGATCTGATTGTGAAATGAGCCCATCTTGCAAAAGCAACTCAGGGGAAATCAGCAAAGGGGTTCCGGCAAAGGCCGAGGTGCTCATATAGGGCGAATTGTCAAAAACTCCGTTGGTTGGACCGGTGGGCAGAAACTGCCAGTAGCTCTGTTCGCAGTCAACAAGGAAATCTATAAATGCATAACTTGATGGTCCGATATCGCCAATTCCAAAAGGCGAGGGGAGGGATGTTATGTGAGCGAGCATACCACTGGAGCGTTTTTTTATCATAGTAGCTTTACAGCCTGTGTGAAGTCGATTGTAAATATTGTTCAAGGTGCCAAAGTGAAGAATAAAGAAAAGCTGTGACACACCTTGAATATCGGTTTATCGATGCTATAATATAAGCTTGAAAATAAGAAGGATAGAGAAAACCGCTGTTGTCATGCTTATTTTTTATAAATTGCTTTTTGCTGACAAATACTGTACTTATATGCCCTTCTTAACTTTAATATATGCTTACGAGGTCCTTCTCGTCGGCTTTTTTTTTGCCAAAAGATCTTAAAAATCATCTGTTTGGTTCTCTTGAGACTATTGAAAAATGCCGTCACGCAATGGCACAATAGATTGTCCTTCAAATTCAAGACATGGAGTGGTCACTGGTGCTGCCTGAACTAAAAGAAAACCTTCTCAAAGCAGGAAAGGAAGAAGGCTGTATTAGCTTTGATGATTTAAATGAATTGTTGCCAGATGAAATTAAAGACCCTAACGAAATAGAGTCAATATTTAATTTTCTCGGAGCTCATTCAATTGAGATAGTGACAGTTGAAAAGAGTGGAGAAAAGCGGACTTTGTCCGGTGAAGTCTGGGAAAAGACAGACGAATCTATTTCCGAAGTTGGACCGGAGGACGACATCGTTCTGGCCGATGATGAAACCCATGAGGCGGAAGAAACAACTACCACCTACCTTCGGGAAATGGGGCGGTTTGATCTGTTAACCCCTGAAGAAGAAGCAAAATATAGTAAAACCATTCGCCAGGGATTTGAATCAATCATAAGCGCAATTCGCGAGGATAAATCCGGAGTAAAAGAAGTTCAGATTCTCCGTGAGCGTATTGATCTTTGGGAAAAACGTGATCCGACGCTCAAACCAAAAAAACAACAGCTCAATTTCATGCGCTATACGGTTTTGAGCGCTGCAAAAAAATATCCTGAAATACGCGATCTTTTTGAACTGCAGGCAAAACTGGAGGCATACAGCCGATCGATAGAGGTTGCCAAGGATACCATGATCAGGGCAAATCTCAGGTTGGTGGTGTCGATCGCCAAGCGCTACATGCATCAGGGTCTGACTCTTGCCGATCTGATCCAGGAAGGAAACCTCGGATTGATGCGGGCAGTCTTTCGCTTTGACTACACCAAAGGAAATAAATTTTCCACTTATGCCAGTTGGTGGATTCGTCAAGCTATTACCCGGGCTATTTTGGATAAAACCAGAACTATTCGCTTGCCAGTCCACTTTCTTGAACTTAGAAGTCAGTTTTTCAAGGCTTTTTATGCTCTTTTTAAAGAGCTTGGCCGAGAACCTACTCCATTGGAAATTTCCAAGGCGACTAATTTGCCGATGGATAAAATCCTCTCAATTCTTGAGGCATCGAGGGAACCAATCTCACTTGAAACACCGGTAGGCGATGATGATTCTACCCTTGGAGATTTTCTTGAAAACCAGGAGTCTCAATCTCCCTACGATGCAGTACAAACTCGAGAACTGTCTGGCAGGGTCAATGACATTCTCGAAACACTCAGCGAAAGAGAAGAAAAAATTATCCGGCTGCGTTTTGGTATTGGTGAGAAGGCGGAATATACACTCGAAGAAATAGGTAAACTTTTCAACGTCTCTCGGGAACGTATTCGACAGATTGAAAAAAAGGCTCTGAATAGATTACGTCACTCGAGTCGTCGCGATAAATTGAAGTTTTTCATCGACTGACGACTACACATTTTCATTTTTGCCGGTTCGATCATCCGGAATTTCTATTTTGTTGTGGAAAACTATATATATAACGCAGGACTTGGGAGTGTTTTGGAAAAAGTTGTCAGCAAGGAACGACTGAGCTTTTCCGAAGGTTTGCAGTTGTATAAAAGTAAGGATATCCTGGCGTTAGGATATTTGGCCAACCTCGTTAAGAACAGGTTGAACGGTGATAAGGCCTATTTTATTTACAACCAGCACATCAATTATTCAAATATTTGCACGAACCTTTGTAAATTCTGTGCTTTTGGGCGGGACAAGGATTCTGACCTGGCTTTTGAGATGAGTGTCGAAGAGGTTAAGAAAAAGGTCGTGGATCGACTCTCTGAACCTATCTCCGAGATTCATATGGTTGGTGGTATTCATCCTGAACTGCCTTTCGACTACTATTTAGGACTGTTGCGGGGAATCAAAGAGGTTAGACCTCAGGTGCATATCCAGGCATTTACTTGTGTGGAAATAGCCCACCTCGCAGAACTTGCCGGCAAATCTGTCAGTGGCACTCTGGAATTGTTAAAGGAAGCAGGCTTGGGCTCGTTGCCAGGGGGGGGAGCTGAGGTGTTCAGTCCAAGAATACGCCAACTTACCTGCGAGAAAAAACTTTCCGGTCAAAAGTGGTTAGAGATCGCCAAAACTGCGCACAGACAAGGACTTAAAACCAATGCTACCATGCTCTATGGCCACATTGAAACCCTGGAAGAGCGGCTTGAACATCTGACAGCGCTCCGTGATGCGCAAGACGAAACACACGGCTTCCTCGCCTTCATTCCCCTGGCCTTCCATCCAAAGAATACAGCTATGTCGGACCTTGCCAGAACAACCGGTCTTGATGATCTGAAAAATATTGCTGTCGCTCGCCTGTTTCTTGACAATTTTCCGCATATCAAGGCGTATTGGGTGATGATTGGTCCGCAACTGGCTCAGATTGCGCTGTCTTTTGGCGCAGACGATATGGATGGTACAGTAAAAGAAGAAGTTATCACCCATATGGCTGGAGCCGAAACGGCTCAGGCCATCGGCAGTCGCACTCTTATTCACCTCATCAAGGAAGCTGGCCGGATCCCGGTACAAAGAGACACCTTGTATAACGTTATCGAAGTCCATGTCTAGCCTCGATGGACTGTATACGTCCCTTCATGAAAAAAATCTCAGAAAATAATAAGTTTATATTTTTTCTCAAGCGCTAATTGATAAAGGAGAAAAGGTCCTCATGCAGCTTGATGATATATGCGATAAAATAATTTCCGGTCAAAGAATATCCGACCAAGATTACCTGGTCCTTGAGAAGACCGGAGACTTTTATCAACTCGGTTTTCTTGCTGACACCATCCGTTTGCGCAAACATCCCGATAAGATCGTAACCTATGTCATCGACAGGAATATCAACTATACCGATATTTGTATATCGGCTTGTAAGTTCTGTGCCTTTTTCAAGACACCCGATGACAAGGATGGGTACCTGCTGAGCTTTGCCGAACTGGCAGAGAAAATACGAGAAACTCAGGTTCTTGGGGGCACCCAGATACTTTTACAGGGCGGCCTTCATCCGGGTCAGCCCTTAGAGTATTATGAAGAAATGGTCCGGTTTATTAAAAATACCGGGATTCATGTGCATGGCTTCTCCCCACCGGAAATCTGTCATTTTTCTACTCTCTCAGGCGAATCGGTAAAGGAGGTTCTCCGAAGATTGATCGCGGCAGGACTTGATTCCATTCCTGGTGGTGGGGCGGAGATTCTTAGCGATCGCGTGCGGAATGCAATCGCGCCAAGAAAATGTACTGCCGATGAATGGATAGCAGTCATGGAGGAGGCCCATGCGCAAGGACTGCGAACCTCTGCAACTATGATGTTTGGCCACGTGGAGACAGTGGAGGAACGACTTGAGCATCTTCGTCGATTAAGAGAACTTCAAGACCGAACTGGAGGGTTCACTGCCTTTATCCCCTGGCCATTTCAACCGGGCAACTCGGCATTGACGGACATGGATAAGACTACTGCGTTTGGATATCTCCGGATTTTGGCTTTGTCGAGAATCTACCTTGATAATTTTGACAATATTCAAGCCTCATGGGTGACTCAGGGGCCGAAAGTCGCACAGCTTTCTCTTTCTTTCGGGGCCAACGATTTTGGTAGTACAATGATAGAAGAAAATGTTGTCGCTGCGGCCGGTGTGAGTTATCGGCTGTCTGAATATGAGATTCGAAAACTTGTTGCCGATGCTGGTTTTCTACCGGAGCAGAGGTTTATGGACTATAGTCTGGTATGATAATCAGCCATTAGACTACTTTTCCAGCGTCAAAGTGGTGGGTTTAGAAAAATTTTGCCATGGAGAAAATTAAAAGACAAACCATGGAAATTCTTTCTGCCGAATGGGTTATTCCCGTGGCGACACCGGTCATTGGCGATGGCAGTGTGGTGGTTGACCGCGGCAGAATTATTGCTGTCGGTAAGCGAGCTGATATTCTTTGTAAATATCAAGGAATTGAAGAGCGAAGGTGTGATTCGGTACTCATGCCCGGATTGGTGAATGGACACATGCATCTGGAACTGTCACATGTTCGTGATATTACCCCGCCACCAGCAGAAAACGCATTTACCGACTGGATATCTGAACTCATAACAATACGGCAGAACGATACTGTAACTCGTTCACAAGTTGTTGTTGCTTTCACCTCGATTCTCCTAGATCAATATGCTTCCGGCGTGGCTCTTGTGGCAGATATCGGAAATGAATTTTTTTCCGAGTTATCCGGTCAAGTGTCAGACGGTTGGCCAGAGGTTCTCAGACTGGTTGAATGCCTGGGGCCAAATCGTCAGGCCATACTGACTGCAAAGGAGAAAATATCAAATCTTTCTGACCGTTATCCAGTCTGTGTCCACGCGCCGTATTCAACCGGCCCTGATTTATTTGTATATTCCAAGCAAAGATGTCGACGACTTGGACATCTTTTTTCCGTACATGCAGCCGAAAGCAGTGCTGAAATTGAGTTTCTTCGCTTCGGTACCGGTTGTTTCCGTAATTTTCTTGAAAAAAGAAAGAGCTGGGATGGTACTTTTTCCTTTGCTGAAGAGGGTTTCGCCGGTACTGTCTTCTATTTTGACCATCTTGGAATTCTTGACGAAAAGACTCTGTTGGTTCATGCTGTACATGTTTCGGAACAGGAGCTGTCGCTGGTAGCCAAACGGGGTGCTCATATTTGTCTCTGTCCAGGCAGCAATATGTTTCTCGGTGTTGGCAAGGCTCCAATTGAAAAAATGATTAAGGCTGGGATATTACCTGCTTTAGGAACTGATTCTCCTGCTTCCAACGTGACTATTGACCTCTGGCGCGAGATGAAATTGCTGGCTGCTGAACATCCTCGGGTAGCACACGAGTCGATTCTGGCTATGGCTACATTGGGTGGGGCGCAAGCGCTCAATCGTTGGAAAGACTATGGTAGCATTACTCAAGGCAGAAGGTCGCAAATAATACAAGTGTCTTCACCAGCTCTCAAGCGTTGTACGGATATCAGCCAGGTTGTTCGACAACTCGTAACCGGAGGAAGACCAAATGAAATTTCGTGGATTTCCACTATCAACTAATACTTCGCTGTATTTACTGGAAATATGTCTATGAAAAAGTCTAATGAAGCTTTTGCTAGGATTGGTATGGTCAAATACCTCAACACTGCTCCCATACACGAAAAATGGAAGAGCACTGTCCAGCACGACAACTGGCAGCTGGTAGAAGGTGCACCGGCCGTTTTGAACCGACAATTGGCCGAGGGACAAATCGACTTGGGCTTTGTGTCAAGTTATGAGTATGCTGCTCATCCGAAAAGATACAAGATTCTTTCAGGACTTTCAATTAGTGCCAATGGACCTGTTGGTTCAGTGTTCCTTTTTTCCCATGTCCCAATGGAACACCTCGATGCCGTACCGGTACTTCTCAGTTCTCATTCGGAAACTTCTGTCAGTCTTGTGAAAATCATATTGGAAGACTTTTATCATGTGCATCCGAAATATGTTGCCGGTGATGTTCTTGCCGCCGAGGGAAAAGAATACAAGGCCCTACTGGCGATAGGCGACGATGCTTTACGCCTCGTTGACAAAGCCACCTATCTGTATCAATTCGATCTTGGGGATATTTGGAAACGTGAAACCGGATTGCCTTTTGTTTTCTCTGTTTGCGCTGTACGTGAAGAATTTTGTGAATTACACTCCGAGATGCTTGTTGAGATCCATCGTGAACTACTCAGATGTCGCGATGAAGGTAAAAATGATCTCAAGGCCATTTGTCAATTATCGGCATCACGTATTCCCATGTCGGAAAAAAGATGCTACGAATATCTTGTCGCGATCGAACATGACTTAAATGCTCAAAAACGCAAAGCACTCGAAACATTTTTCAGCTTTCTCATTAGAAGGGGAGAAGTCGGGCAAGATGCTTTACCCTTGAAAATTATTTCAAACCTCTATACTTCTATATGAGCAGAGACTGCTTCCAGACTTGTAGGCTTGAAGTGAGTTATTAAAAAGAGTTTCGAAAATAGGTGTTGGTATTAGGTGACAAGACATGGAATCGGCGCATGGGAAAAAAAAGCTTTTGCTTGGTATCACCGGGGCTAGCGGAATGCTTTTTGTTCCTTCCTTTCTCAATGCCATTGCCGGCCTGGATATACTCGTGCATGGCATATGTTCAGCTTCTGGACGAAATGTTTTAAAGATGGAACAGGATCTCAGGCCAGAAGAACTGCCGGTTGTTACCCGTTGGTTCGACCCTGAGGATCTCTCAGCTTTCCCGGCATCAGGGTCCAGTGATTATACCTCAATGGTGGTTCTGCCGTGCACGATGGGGTCGTTGGCTGCTATTGCCGGTGGGTTATCGCTTAATCTCATTCACCGGGCCGTAGATGTTATGCTCAAAGAGCGGCGAAAGGTAGTTCTTGCAGTGCGGGAAACACCGTTAAACAGAACGCATTTAATAAACATGCTGACGGCTCATGACGCAGGTGCAGTTATTTGTCCTACAATGCCGAGTTATTATTTGCGCCCGGAAACTCTTATCGAGGCTGCACAAACATACTCCTGGCGTCTGGCTGACCAGCTGGGACTCGATATTCCCGAGAGAAAGAGATGGAGCGATCTGAATCAATTCTAAAAAAGATCTCTATCTTACTGGAGATGATCCAGTTCAAGTTGACGATCTTTGCTATGCCATTTGCATTTACAGGTGCTTTCCTTGCCGGACGTGGCATGCCGAAATGGTCGGTAATGCTGTGGGTGATCCTTGCCATGGTCGGTGCAAGAACGTGTGCCATGGGCTTTAACCGAATTATCGACCGCAAATTTGATGCAAGCAATCCGCGGACTGCAACGAGAGCGATTCCCGCTGGAACTGTTAAGCCCTGGGAGGCTTGGGCCATGGTCATCTTAGCCGGAGCGCTATTCTTCTTTTCGTGCTTGCAGCTGAACACTTTGACTTTGCAGCTGTCGCCTTTTGCTCTTTGCTTGACCCTGTTTTATTCCCTCACCAAGAGATTTACATTTTTTTGCCATTTGATTCTAGGGGTAGCCCTGGCTTTTTCACCTCTCGGTGGTTGGGTGGCGGTATCAGGAACCTTGCATGACTATCCGTATATGTTATCGCTGGGCGTGCTTTTCTGGGTAGCCGGTTTTGATACCATTTATGCCTGTCTGGACGCCGATTTCGATAAAAATATCGGGTTGTATTCATTGCCCTCGCAGATAGGTAAACAAAAAGCCTTTAGATTAGCAGGAATTTTTCACATTCTTGCCTTTGTTTTTTTTCTCCTTACAGGATGGCAGTCACATTTGAATAGTTTTTTCTATGGTGGGGTCGTTGTAGCAGCCGGAGCACTTTTATATCAGCATATGCTGGTAAAGCCGCAAGACTTGTCGCGTATCCATGCATCTTTTTTTTCGATGAACGGCTTCATCAGCGTCACAATTTTTGCCGCAACTTGGCTTTCACTCATGACGCAGGGAGCATAATGCCATGATTTTGCTACGAATGACAGTGCTGACGATTATTGTCGGCCTTTGGTCATCTCCTGCATCTGCCGCCAATGCAATTGCGGCCGTTGATCACAAAAACCTCTATAATGGAATAATTGACCCGGCCTTGCTTGTCACCGGCTATTCAGGGAAGGAGAACCTTGTCTATGATGTGTCCTGGACCGGTGGTATTAAAATAGGTGAATTACATCTTCAAGTTAATTCGCTGCCTGATACCAAAGATGAATATGAAATACGGGCCACAGTCACGACAAAGAACGCCGCAATTGATCTTATTTACCCCATCAGAGATCTGCATGTTACTCGGGTTCGAGGCCCGAAACGGCTACCATATCATTATGAAATCTGGCAGAAGGAGGGGTACAAATACAGAGCCCATCGGGTGATTGAGTACAATCAGGAAACTGGCGCAATTACATACACAAAGAATAATAAGCTTGAAGGATTGTTCCAGGTTGATGGAGAAACCAACAATGAATTTTCTTCTTTCTTTAACAGCCGGTTAATGGATTTCCCCATAGGCGGAGGATTCATTGTGCCAACCTTTGCTGATAAAAAAAGGGTAGAGGTTGTAGTTAATGCGATTGCGACAAGGTATTTCGATGAAACCCTTCTTGGGCCGGTGACCACAGTAGAGATTATGCCGGTAATGACATTTAAAGGTCTCTATGATAAAAAGGGCGATACTGTGATTTGGTACACTAATGATGAATGCAGAGTACCGGTGATGATAAATTCGAAAATTCTCATAGGTTCCCTCACTGCCGAACTTACTGCGTATGAAAACCCTGCCTGCACTCGGTATCCATCCGTAGCTCTGAAAAAAAAATAGAAATAATTTATTAATCTCATCCATTTTAATTAGGAGTAGGACATTATGACCCAACCGGTATTATTAACAGATTTTCCGAGTCTCGTTCTCAAACATCGGGGAAAAGTCCGGGATATGTATGAGATTCCTGGCCATACCGATAAATTGCTCATGGTGGCCACTGACCGTATCTCAGCCTATGATGTCGTAATGAACGAGGCCATTCCAGGTAAGGGTGCGGTGCTGACAAAGCTTTCCCTCTTCTGGTTTGACCTGTTGGCTGAGATCGTCGAAAACCATTTGATTACTGCGGTTGTTGAGGAATATCCAAAGGTTTGTCTACCCTATGCTGAACAATTGTCAGGGAGATCAATGCTGGTTAAAAAGACCCAACCTCTCCCCATTGAATGCATTGTTCGTGGCTACCTCTCCGGTTCGTTTTGGAGTGCCTATAAAAAAGATCCCAACGTCTGCGGTTTTCAGTTACCAGAAGGTATGAAGGAGTCCGATAAGTTCCCTCAACCACTTTTTACCCCTTCTACCAAGGCAGCTCTTGGCGATCATGATGAAAACATTTCTCTGGATCAAACCGAAAAGCTATTGGGGAAAGACAAGGCTCTAAAGATCAAAAAGATATGTGTGGAACTCTATGAGAAGGCAGCAGATTATGCTTTAGAAAAAGGCATTATAATTGCGGACACAAAATTTGAACTTGGTGAACGAGATGGCAAACTCATCTTGATAGATGAGGTGCTGACTCCCGATTCTTCTCGTTTCTGGCCGGTCGATAAATATACATCGGGCAAATCGCAACCAAGTTTTGATAAACAATATCTTCGGGATTATCTGTCTACCCTTGACTGGGATAAAAATCCGCCGCCGCCGAGCTTACCTCAGGAAATCGTTAACAAAACCAGATTGCGTTATAAGGAAGCTATTGAGAAGATAACTGGAATAGAGTCTTAGCGGACTGGGTGCGCCGACATGTAACAGGGTTCCTTCGTTATGTGTCAGAATCGAGGCAATAGCGGAGAACTGCTTCGAGCGATTGATCCTGGAAGTTATAATCAGCTTCAAGCAAAACTTTTGGCGTAACTCTTGTGCTGCAAAGCAGCATTTCGTCTGCCATCTGACCAAAGAGCAATTTTACCAGGAATCTTGGAATCCTAAAGAGTGTTGGGCGATTGAGAATTTGGCCGAGTGTTTCGGTAAGAATCCTGTTGTTGGTTGGAATAGGGCTGACGACATTCACCGGCCCTTTAATATTCGGTTGTTTGATGATTAAATCAACTATTGCCACCAAATCTCTAATACTAATCCAGCTGATAAATTGTTGGCCGTCACCGAGCACGCCTCCCAGACGGACCTTGAAAGGGGGAACCATTTTATGCAGTGCTCCTCCTTTCGGACTGAGAACCATACCAAAACGAAGATTTACCGTGCGAATGCCCATTGTCGACAACCGCATGGTTTGTTTTTCCCACTGATGACAGACATCGGCCAGAAAACCATGGCCCAATGGACTGTCTTCATTAAATATTTCATCCATACTGTGGCCATAGTAACCGATTGCCGAGGCGCATAAAAAGACCTTTGGCTTTTGTGCCAACATGGAAATGTAGTCGATAAGTTGCCTGGTCCCCTCTATCCTGCTGGTGAGAATCTTTTCCTTTTTTGCTGCTGTCCACCGGCCATCGGCAACATTCTCTCCCGCCAAGTGGATTACAGTATCAAAAACATTTTCGGTGTTCGTCGGAAGGGTCTGGGTTGCCCAGAGATGATTCTGTTCAGATCCCTTGTTGCGCTGCAGGCACTGGATGGAATGCCCCTGCTGAAAGAGATGTTCAATCAAGGCATTGCCAATCAAGCCGGAACAACCAGTCACTAACGTTTTCATTTGCCTGTATTCCTTGTATTTTATCTATTGAATTATTGTTGAGCTGTGTGCTTGGTGCAGCCATTCGATTATCACATCACAGACTTGTTCCTGGGTCAGTTTCGAACTGTCGATAGTAATGTCCGCATATTTTTTATAGAGTGTCAAACGTTCATTGAAAAGATCTTGAAAACTTTGATCAGGCCGTTTTGCTAAACCACGGGTTTCATAGTTGCTTATCCTTGCCTGTAAAGCCGATAAATCAGCATGCAAGTAAACGATGACACCTTGTTTTTTGAGATGATTCATCGCTGGTTCACTGTAGGCCGCACTACCTCCTGTAGCGATAACATGATCACTACAGATAATACCGAGAAGCACTCTCTCTTCCACTGCCCGTAATACCATGTGTCCCTCGTGGTCGACTATGTCCTGTAAAATTCTGTTCTCCTGATTTTGGATGAGAATATCGCTATCGAGAAAGGATTTGGCAAGCATTTTTGCTAAAATTACCCCGATGGTGCTTTTCCCCGACCCTGGCATGCCGATGAGAATGATATTGGTTTTATTCCGATTCATTTTAACTCGCTGGAGTTGTTGACAAGATAAAAAATCAGTCTGTTGACATTATTTATTTGTAACCCAATTAAAACTTTATATCTATTATTCTTGGGCGCTAACAAATAATGAGCCACTTCTGTTAATGAAAACTGAGCAAGTAAGTGAGGAGCAGGAGAAGGCAATCCGAAATTTGGGGTGAAAAATAATGCCGACGTAATTAACTTAGAGTAAAGTAGAGCCACTGTATAAAGACATTATGTGTTCGTTTGAGTAACATTATGATATTAATAAGGAAAAATGCATGGACATTTTGACAAAGTTGAGTGCTTGGTTTGATTCTACTCACCTGCAAGCACAAATTAAAGATGTTGACTACATAGGGTTATTTTCCAACCCATGGTTTATTGTCCCCTTTGGTGCGATGATAGGCTACATGGTTTTTAAACAGAAATGGAAAGATCTATTAATTTTATCCATTTTAGTTGGAGTATGGTGGGTGTCCGGTACCCCCTACATGAATTCACTCATTGTCAAAGGCGAAATTTCGATAGAAAAAATTCTACCGGTGATATTCGGTGGAGCTGGGGCTTTAGGGCTTGTTATTTATCTCCTTTTTGGCCGATCGGATTGAGCGAGGATTCATATGCATTTTCGCAATGGGATATTCATCATTACCGAGGAAGATCATTGTCCGCTCTACAATGTTCGTGAAGAATTAAGGGTGAATGAGGGCATCCTGACTTTACCTGCTAGCAAGCCTACCTGTCTTGTCCTTGCTCGAGAACTTATATCGTTAGCCTCTGCCGATAATAGTTTTGAAAATTATTCCTCGGGGAATATTGAAAAAGCAAAATTCGAATGTGGCGGCTGTGTTGGGCTGATCCGTTTTGAATATAAAAAAGAGAAGGAGTTTGCTACTCTTCAGATGAAACTGCTGGCGGCTGCCGAACGAAGGGAAAAAATTAAGGAGACAGCTGGCTTTGGTGGCCTGCTACGGGCAATTGATATTTTTTCACCCCTATCTGATGAAGATTTGCTTGATCTCGCAACTCTTCTAGAGCTGGTTGAATATCCTTGGCAATTTCCAATAACGCAGAAAGGTGATCCGGGCAATCGCCTTTATATCCTTCTTACAGGCAAGGCTGAAGTCATCGATGATCACGGTGTAACCTTGGTTGAACTTGAGCGGGGGGAAGTATTCGGCGAGATGAGCTTGCTTTCGGGAGAAAGAGTGTCAACTACTATTATGGCTGCTGAAACCTGTCTGGTGGCTGTGATGAACCATAAAAATTTCCGCCATATCCTGAATCGTTTCCCTGCGCTGCAGGTCTTTTTTTACAAGCTGCTGGTCAGCAGAATTACCAATATGAATCTCCAAAGAGCTGAAGAATTGGCTTCCGGAATGGTTGGGCAATTATCTGATATCTCACTAGTTGAACTGTGTCAGATGATCAATGTCAATCAAAAAACGGGCAGACTCAATATTGAGTTTGAAGAAAAGAGGGCAGTCATCATGTTCAATGAAGGGGAATTGGTTCACTCAGAGCTCAATGGGATAGTCGGTAAAGAGGCCTTTTATCAGATCTTGTCCTTAAATATTGGCCGCTTCAAATTCTCCCAAGGATTGACGGAGAAAGAAAAACGACGTGATGTCATAGGTGGTTTCATGGGCATGCTCATGGAAGGAATGAAACGTCTTGATGACAGAAACCAGTAAGCCTTTGACCGTGATTTTGTTGTTACCCAACCGAATGGTATTGAAAAGAACCAATATAAGCCGAAGGTTGTTAAAAACTGAATTTTTGGCAACTCTTGAAAAAGCAGATCTCAGAAAAGTGTTTCGTTTCATCGAAGACTATCCGCCACATCTGCTCCTCAACCCTCTTTTTATAGCACTCTGTAATTCACAAGAACAAGTGCGGTGGCATGCAGTGTGCGGTTTTGGACGAATTGTTCCAGCCATGGCTGACAACGACCCGGAATCAGCGCGAATTGTTATGCGGCGTTTTCTCTGGTCCTTAAACGATGAGTCCGGGGGGATTGGCTGGGGAGCCCCTGAGGCTATGGCTGAGATTATGTTTCATAGTACCTTGCTGCGTCAAGAGTATCTCCACATGCTTGTTTCCTATATGCGTGAAGATGGCGTTGGAACTTTTCAAGATGGCAACTACCTTGAGCTTCCTCTGTTGCAGCGTGGATTGCTTTGGGGAATTGGCCGATTGTGTCAAGGGCATAGAACAGAAATGGTGGCCAGACAGTTGGATGACGATATTGCCGCCTATCTGTCTTCTCCGGACCACCATGTTGTAGGCTTGGCAATCTGGTGTTTAGGGATCTTAGGGAGGAATTTCGCAGTTACGAAAATTTCTGGTTTTCTCGGACATACCGGTGAAGTACGCCTGTTTTTCGATAATTCCTTGAAGACCGTAACGGTTGCAAAACTTGCCGAGTATAGTCTAAAACAGATCAGAACCGGAGAGCAGAGTGTCGATGAGAGCGGAGTCTAAAAAAATGGACAAAATAAATCAAAAACTATTCGAATTCTTTATGTAAATGGCAAGTCAAACCCTTATTGACTATGCAGGCTTTGTCCAGCTGCCTGTTGTACCGGGTGCAGTAGCAGTAAACCTTGCCTCTCTGCATCAAGCCTTACAACGCCTTCAGCCGCCGAAACATGCACTTATCGTTCTTCCGGAACTCTGGGCAACAGGTTTTGCCTATCAGGATTTACAGCAGCTGCAGGATTCTGTGGTTCGGCTGGATGAAGAACTGAGGTGTTTAGCCGATCGCTTCGATATTCTTCTTGCTGGATCGTTACCAGAAAAAAAACTCGGTCAGGATGATGTTTTTTACAACACCCTCAAGATCGTTGGTGTTGATGGAAGTTACGGGTTCTATCGAAAAAAACACCTGTTTCCAGGTGAAGAGAAAGCATTTTGCGGGTGGCCTTTCTCATCACCTCCAGTACAGACCCCTCTTGGCAACTTTGGCTGCATGATTTGTTATGACATTCGATTTCCGGACATTGCCCGGTCCCAATGTCAGCAGGGAGCAGACATGCTTCTTTGTGCATCCGAATGGCCAGCTAAGAGAATCCACCATCTTCGGGCTTTGGCGATTTCCCGAGCAATAGAAAACCAAACGTATCTGGTAGCTTGCAACGGAATAGGCAGGAGCGGGACGGTCGATCTCGGTGGTCATTCCTTGATCGTTTCTCCCGACGGTAAAGTGCTTTGTGAAGCGGGTGTGGAAGAAAGTGCTGAGGTGTTGGAATTGCAGTGGTCGGTTCAGGATGAGGCGCGGGGGCAATTCAGATCTTTTGCCGTTGCCACATTTCCTTTTTCAGCGCAGATGAAAATCGTCACTCCCGAAGCCTGTGCCGAAGATACCGAAAAGAGATGGCGTGCTGGTCAACGAGTGGTCTTTATCCGACTTGAAATAAACGATTCGTTTGCTATGGCAGTTGATCGTCTTGAGCGTGCAAGGCACCTAGGCGATCATCTGGTTGTTGCGGCAGACTTTCCTGAATCGGGATGGCAAAATAAACATAACACCTGTCGAAACCTATTAATAGCTTATGCCGCTCTTGGTTGTGTTGGGACAATTTTTCCCTTCGAAAAAATGACGTCTGCAATTGAACATCGTCTTAAAGATTGCAGCTACCTGGTATTGCCATAATCTTAAGAAGGTGCGATTTTTACCCCGAGCTATCACTCTAACCCCGCTAAATGGGATAAGCATTTTAAGAAGAAATTCGCTATTACAAAAAAGAAACAAATTTCTAAGGTAATATGCCGGGCGGGATAGGGGGAACCTTGTTGCCGCCAAGGATAAAACCGCCATCCATCCGCAGGATAGCTCCGGTAATATAACTGGCATCAACGGCTAAAAAATATACGGCAGCGGCAACTTCTTCGGGTAAGCCGGTGCGTTCCAAAAGAATTGTTTCGCGTAGATCTTTAGTTTCTTGATACGTCAGAGAATCCCATCCGCGGGTACTTTCACCATGTCGGTGCTGGATAAGTCCGAGCATCAATTCATTGACCCGAATACTGGGAGCTGCTTCTCTAGCCCATGTTTCAGTAAAGGATTGAATTGCTCGGTTGGCTGCACTGTAACCGTCACTAAAAAATCCGGCAGCCGGGCCGCTGCGCCCGGTTATCGCGGCAACTGATGAAATATTTACAACCGCACCCCCGACGTGGTTCCCCATTATTGGGTATAAATAATGATAAAGTAACCATTTGGCCTTCATTGTTGTATTAAGTTCTAGATCCCATTGAGTCTTGTTGTGCGGCAGATCATAACTTCCATGTACGGCAGGCATTCCCCCTCGTTCAATATTGTTGATAAGAAAATCAACAGAGCCGAAGCGAGTTTTAATGCTTTCCGCCAATAACATAACTGCTTCTTCCTGCTGCAGGTCAACTGTGATTGATAAATAGTCAAAGTGGGCGGTTTGAAATTCGTCTTCCATTTCGGCTATCGACTCAGGCCAGTCATATACTGGCAATACAAGGGTGGCACCATGGCTAGCAAATTTGCGTGCAATCGCTCTTCCTATGGGACGACTAGCGCCGGGAATGAGGGCTACCTTTCCGTGAAGTGGCATGGTTGCTCTACCAACTAATTGGGTTGAGGTGAGGTTGTTTCGGTTCCGATATCGGATTATCAATCTCATCTTGACGCCGCAATCCATAGAAGGCCAGAAGATTGTCGTCCATATATAACTGATAATCGTATGTGGCTATAATATTACTGTTTCCCGGCTCAATCAGTCTTGCTGAAATGTACAGCATACGTTCAGAACGCGATACTGTCCCGGCGAGAATTGCCTGGGCCTGGAGTTCACCACTGATCTTTGAAAGGTCTCTTGAGAGAACGGTTTCTCCGGATTTCGGTTGTATATTTATCGTTTTTGTAAGCTTTATTTCGCGAACGGTATAGCCAAGCTGCACCATCCTGGATGCTATATGTTCCTGTAATAATCTTCCGAACCGTGTTGTTTTTGTGAGGTCATTATTGTCAACAAAGGTTGTTACCAGAATAGGCATGTCCGGATGGTAGGGTACAAGTGGTGGTAATGAGCGATCGACCAGATTTTCGGCAATTTGATAGGAAAAACTGATGAGATCGGTGTCTCTGCCGAGAACGCTATCGAATACGGTGCCGTTGAAGTACGAACAGCCAGAATTGAGAAAGAGTAAAAGCAAACCGAAAAGAAAGTGGGGTGTAGTCTGAGTGAAGGACGAAATTGGTTTAATCACAAATGTATTGCGGCATGATTTCATGATATATTTTGCCTCTATATCTCTTTTGTATTAGCTGGGGCGGATTGATCGGTGCCCTCGGGGACAGGCTTAAACGTTTTTGGCAAAGGTTGTCCTGGATCGCCAATTTCAGATTTTTTCAGACTGGTGAGCTTCATGGTTTTCGCTTGTGATATGCGGTCCTGGTACTGCCAAAAATCTTTATCATTAATGTAATAGATGTCCGAGGCCCTGAAGAGATATTTTCCGCCGGACAGCATTGAGGTTGTAATTATAATTTCATAGTCTCCATTGAATGTCATATTGGCGTTAGCGACATCGATGGCAGCTCCTAAAGCGATGGTAACCAGATCAGCTGGGGCATTTCGTAAAACTACGATAGCAGCTGAAAGGCCGGTCAGTAGGCCCGGCTGAATGGTGCGGATACGTTCGCTATTATGGCGGACGATCTGCACTTTATATTGAATTTGCATAGTCTCATCGTCCTTCTGCTGCTTGGTCGGAATACCAAAACCAACGAGGTTGGTGAGCAACAAATCCCTGAATGCTTCATTGAAACTACTGGTTTCTGCGTGATTGCAGGCTGTTGCTTCATCTCCGCAGGTATCCTTGACAAAAACGGTTTTATTTATGTTGTCGGTAATTATAAGCTCGTTATTGATACGATTGGCAAGATCCTTTGCCAAAACCTGCCAATGATGTGATGCCTCCATCTTCTGCTGTTGGGAATAGGGATATGCAATGGGCTCCGGGATACGGCCGGCACATCCGCCGACAAGGAAGAGAGTTAAAACATATATCAGGTAGAAAGGCATACAGGTACTCCGCTTGATTTTAAATAGTTACGAATTGTTCCAAAACAACCTGGTTGTTTTCGGCAAATTCATAAAAACGCCTGATGTCACTTCGAGTATTGTTCCGGCCATGTTATTTCTCAACAACCATTTGTTGTCGAAACTTTATCGGACAGAGTTGGAAAAAGTAAAGGAAAATATGTGATTCTGCATAGCTATATTGCTATTGCAGAAAAATCATTGTTATACTATGGGAAGAAAGAGGTAATGGCTACAGAACTTTACCGACCACTAATATATCAGGGTCGGATTGTATTTTTTGGTGTGTTCTAGGTAATGACAATCGATCTGCATATTCATTCGACTTTTTCAGATGGCAGCATGAGTCCAACGGAGCTTGTACAATATGCGCACAAACTCGGACTTACGGCCATAGCCATCACCGATCATGACACGATAGAAGGTGTCGAGGAAGCAATGCATTTCGGCGACCAACTGGGTGTCGAAGTTGTTTCCGGCTTAGAACTGAGTATAAAGCTTGGCGATTGCGCTGTACACCTGCTGGGATATTTATTCAGTCCATTGGACAGTGATCTGCTTCTTGCTTTACAACGTCTCCAGGTCGCTCGACTGGAGCGAAACAGGGTCATTCTTGAAAATCTCAACCGACTTGGTGTAGACGTAAAAATGCAGGAACTGAAAAAAATCTCCTGCCATGGACAAAGCGGTAGACCGCATATTGCCCAGATTCTTGTAAAAAAAGGTGTTGTGAAAAACATAGACGAAGCATTCGACAGGTATTTAGCCAAAGGGGGCTTAGCCTATGCTCCTCGTGCAGTGTTTCAGGCTGAAGAGGCCATTCGTATGATAAAGGATGCAGGAGGGTTAGCGGTTCTCGCCCATCCACAGCAGCTTGAGAAGTCAGGAAAAGATGTGAACGCGGTGATTACTAAACTGCGGACCGCAGGTCTTGACGGAGTTGAGGTGTATTACCCAACGCATTCACGCCAATTCAAAAAAAAGCTCCTGTTTGTAGCCAAAAAACTTGGTCTTCTCATAACTGGAGGAAGCGACTATCATGGCACAATTAGGCCCGGTACGACCCTAGCTGGAGGCAAGAATTGTTCGGTTCCCATAAATGTGCTTGAAGAAATGAAGCAACGCCTGGAAAAGATCCATTCGCTCTCGCTAACAAAGCCACTTGATTGAAGGAAAAAATCATGACGATGTATTCGATCCTAGTTGTCGACGATGAACCCAATTATCTCGTTGTACTCTCTGAACTCTTGAAAGATGAGGGCTTTGAAGTCTTCACTGCTGCAGATGGTCTGGCAGGTCTTAAAATTATTGACGCGGTTGACCTTGATATAGTGATAACCGATATGCAGATGCCTGGTATGAATGGCTTGCAGTTACTCGACAAAATTAAAGAAAAGAACCAAGACCTACCGGTTGTCGTCATCACCGCCTTCGCCGAAGTTGACAAAGCAGTTCAGGCAATGCAGGCCGGTGCGTTCAATTATCTTGCCAAACCCTTTTCCAATGAAGAGTTGATTATCACTCTGAAAAAAGCCGCTCACCACTATTCGCTTATTCGTGAAAACAGCAGGTTGCGTGATGAAATTAAAGGAAAAAACGGTTTTGGCGGAATGGTTGGTAAAAACCCCAAAATGCTACAGGTATATCAGCTCATCGAAAAGGTTGCGCCGACACATGCTTCAGTATTGATAACCGGTGAAAGCGGCACAGGCAAAGAACTAGTAGCCAAGGCCATTCATGTAAACAGCCCAAGAGAATCCCGGCCGTTTATTGCAGTCAATTGCGCTGCGCTCTCGGAAAATCTTTTAGAAAGCGAGTTGTTCGGCCATGAAAAAGGAGCATTTACCGGAGCGGTTGTCATGCGGAAAGGGCGGTTTGAGCTCGCTGACAGTGGGACGATTTTTTTGGATGAGGTAGGTGAAATTCCTTTGGCTCTGCAATCGAAGCTACTCCGTATCCTTCAGGAAAAGA
>JAHJLI010000136.1 GCA_018821785.1 Pseudomonadota bacterium | reverse complement strand
TCAACGAATCCGAGTGAAACGGAGGCGGCCGCGAGGGGACTCCGCCGCCAAGGGATAACTCGGTGCGGTAGACTGCTGTCTACACACAACAACAGCCGGTTGAAGTGATCCAACCGGCTGTCTTGTTTGTTTATTGGCTGGGATTGGTTGTTGAGATAATTACTGGATTTGATTGTGAGAATTTACACAGTAAGAGATGTGCTTTGGCAAGTTACATTTTGTCCGTAACCATAGCACGTATACTTCCTGAGTATACGTAACAAAACCTGTTTTTTCTTATTAAATTAATCTGTTGTTGTTGACACTACCCTTTCTTAGGGGGATTGAAAACAAATGAACTCATTTTTTTCACAACGATTTATTGTTCGAATTTCTGCAACACAACAGGGCGAACATGCTCCCAAATCGCTCAAGCGGCAATTTCAAGCTTTGGTGAGTTGACCAGCGGCCTCGCAAAAGGCCTTGATTGAGGCTGGGATTTTGCGGAGAGCAGGGATGTTGCGCCTTTAGTACTACTTTTGGAGAGTTGGGTTTGATTGAGAATGGGAGCCGCTGCCGGTGGGGGCGCCTTGGTGGAGAATGGCGGAGAGATCAGTGATTACAGGATGATTCGCTTGCTGGAGTCATTCAACACCTTCCGAGGAAGTTGCCTGTCGGTGCAAAATAAGGGCAAAGGCGATGGTGCCGTAGGCTACGAAGCTACGGAAATATTCACCAAGCGCCGGATTGCCAAAGACATTCTGGCCGGCCTGAGGGGAGACAATAAAAAGACTGTGAAAAAGAAGTACCCCGATCAGGGCATTGGAAATACGAGCCCGGAACATGGTGGCACCACCGGCAAGGATGGCGGCGCAGGAAAATATATCGCTATTGAGATGGGCAGTATAAACGTTCAGCATACCGATATTTTGAATGTAGATGATATGGCCGCAACAGGCGATAAGGGTTGAAAGGATTATGGCCTTGATTCTGACAAGGTTGGTATTGATTCCAACAATTTCAGCCTTTCTTTCGCTTATGCCAACGATTCTGAATTGCCTGCCGAGCCTGGTGCCGGTGATATAGTGCATGACCCCGGCAAAAAGCAGCACGAGCATGATCATGAAAAGGGGAATCTCAATCTCTCCCAATCGCATGAGCCAGAGGTTGTCAAGGATATTGCGAAACCCCTGGAGATCAATCATGTTACGGATACCGATCCCCCGCGAGAGCATCATTTCCTGATTGTGGGGATGGATGATTGTCCCATAGCCGACCATGAAGATCAGCTGATAGATGCTTGTCGCCAGAAAGCCGATAATGATGGTGGTAATCATCTCCCTGCCTTTCACCCTGTTGAGAATAAGACCGATCAGAGCTCCTAAAGCCAGGGAAAGCGCAATACCGATGACCGAGATAAAGAGCAGCCCTGAAAATCCCGTTAGTTGCAGGTCAACCGCAAGCACGAGACCGACCTGAGCGCACATCGCCCCAACTACAATGGCAAAATTCAGTCCCATTCCGGCATTGATGGGAATGATCAGAGCGAGCACCATTACCCCGTCCCGGATAAAACGGATGATCAGTTCATTGAGTACAAAAGTCGGACGCATCCCGGAAAGTAGCAGGCCAAGGAGAGAGAGCAGAATAAAGACCGCCGAAACCGGATTAATATGCCGCATATCCACCTCGCTTCATCTTCCCTTCATGCATCAGGGCATAGAGAATTATGCCATTGGTGATCATCATCCGAAAAATTTCTGCGACCTCAGGGACCAGGATTTCATTGGCGATCGGTCCAGAGATCAGATAGGTCGTTTGAAAGAGGAAGGTTCCGAGAACAACATGCAGCAGGGTCGTTCTCTTGCCGGCACTGCCACCGAGAAGAATCGCCGAGGCTGCTGGGAAGGCCATCATCTGAGGTGCATCGTAGAGTTCAATAAAACCGTAACTCTGAGCGTATACACAGATTCCGATAGCTCCTAGAACGGTTGAAAGAATAACGGCAAGAATACGCAGATGGGAAATATTCAGACCTGCAAGTTTGGCATATGCCTCATTTTCGCCAAGTGCGATCATGGCGATGCCTGTTCGGGTTTTGAAAAAAATCCAGACAGCCAGGCAACAGAGGGCAAAAAAGAGCAACAGACCGACGGGCACGGTTAAGCCGAAAAGGTGAAAATCCCAAATGGTGTTGAGTTCTTTAGAAAAATAGTCGCGCAGGCCGATCGTTGGCCGCAATCCTTTGCCGCCAATCGGCCAGAGCATTGCCGGATTGCTGAAAGGGGCCACCGCCCAGAAGAAATTCATCAGCGGTACAAAGGAAAAACCGATAAAGATGGCGGTAATCTCTTCCCGTCCCTTGACCCAATTGAGAATCCTGGCATAGCCATAACCGAAGATGGCGGCAAGAGGGACGGCAAAGAGGAGGGCGGCGGAAAAACCGAGAAGCCCGGTGATCCTGAAATTCACTGCCAGACAGAGACCGAGAAGGCCGGCGGTTATGGCCACCGGCAGGCCATAATTGATGCCGATACCGGCATTGAGCATTGGCACCAGGGAAAGCACCAGTATCCCGTTCATCACCAAACGGATCAGGGCGTCACTGATAAGAAAGGTGAGGGAGATGTGCAGATGGAAGGCAAGGCCCATCATGACGATAAGAAACGCCAGGACAATGAGTTGCGGAAGTTGGATACTGAGCCGGAGTTTCATGCTTGCGGTGTTTCTCCCGACATTGCCTGGACAAAAACACTTTCGGCAGTGTCCGGAGAGAGTATGGCAAGAAGACATCCCTTGTAGAGGACGGCGATCCTGTCGCAGATTCGTCGCAACTCGTCAAGTTCGCTCGAGGCGATGAGTAAAGTCGTACCTTTGTCCCGATTCATGGCAATAAACATATCGAGAATCAGCTCTTTGGAGCCCAGGTCAATTCCTCTAGTGGGCTCATTGACGATAAGAATCTCAGGTGCCATGGCCAGTGCCTTGGCGATACATACCTTTTGTTGATTGCCGCCGCTCAGTTCCCGAACTTTTTGGGAAAAATCGGTACAAGAGATATGCAAGGCAGAGATACATTCCCGGGCATACTGGTTGCTCTGTTTTTGGTCGGGGAAATACAGAGGGAGGAAAGAAACTCTTCGGAGAAAACGATGGTTGCACTGCCGTGCTGCAAAGACAATGTTTTCGACAATACTCTGGTGCTGCAGCAGGCCGGTCAGTCGGCGATCCTCGGGGAGCATGAATACGCCTTTGCTCATCATGGCGGCAGTATCGAGGTGCCCTGCCTGATCTCCCTTTAAAATAAGCTTTCCTGAAACGGGATACAGGCCCATGATTCCAGGGCCGATGGCCATTTTCCCATGTCCGGAAAGGCTGGTTATGCCAACGATTTCACCCTGCTGTATATCAAGATCAAGGGATTCTATTCTTTCCCCGGGCATGGAGACCGAAAACTTTTCCAGGCTGAGGATGGTTTTCTTCGATGTGGTATTGGCACTTTTACGGGACAAAACAACCGATCCGCCAATCATACAGTCTGTTACTAATCTGTGAGAAAAACCGGCCCGCGTGAATTGCCCGGAAACCTCACCGTTTCGTAACACGGTGAGGTGGTCACAGAGGGAAAAAAACTCATCGAGTCGGTGTGAGACATAGAGGATGGTCACACCCTTTTGTGCGAGAGTTTTGAGGGTCTGCAGGAGGAGTGCGGAATCGGCATTATTAAGTACCGCCGTCGGTTCATCGAGAAGCAGAACCTTGAGGTCGTCTCTCGATATTTCTCTTGCGATCTCGACAAATTGCCTCATATTCAACGGCAAATTTCCGGCACGATGTTGAGGGTCTATGGCGACTCCGAACATTTTCAGAGTCTCACTTGCTTTTATGTGGCTGCGGCGATTGTCGATGAGAGCAAAATCAAGGCCGAAAAATCTTTCGCTCTGCGGGAAAACGGGTTCCCTGGTTATTGTGATATTTTCAGCTACTGACAGGTCAGGGACGATGGCAAGTTCCTGGTGGACCATGCCGAAACCTGCAGCAATCGCCGATTGCGGCGATTTGACAAGGCAGGATTTGCCCTGCAGGATGATTTCGCCACCGTAACCGCCTGTCTCGGCAATGATGGGACTGCCGAAGAGGATATTCAGTAAGGTGCTTTTACCCGAGCCGTTGATCCCGGCAATCCCATGGATTTCGCCTTCGGCAATCTTGAGATTGATTGAATTGAGGGCGGAATGACGGCCAAATAGTTTGCAGATATTTTTCAGATGCAACATAGCCAATGGCTCAAGCGAAAAAGAAGATGGCTCGGTCTTCAATGGGAAGGACCGAGCCATCATATTGCAATACATCGCAATTTTACGCCGTTTTTATAATCCCCGGGATCATCGAAGTGCTCGGAACGGCATAACGAGCCGTAACGAAAAAGAAATAAATAACCTTGTTTGGTAACGGCTCCTAATAAATTATTGAATCCATGATAATCAGAAAATAATTACTCAGACCCGGTTTCATCGGACTGAATCTGACATCGACGCCTGCAACCTCACGGGCAACGGGTTCGATGGCAGCAAGTTCAAAGGATGGCAGCTTTCCATCCAGTTTCAACATAGCCAGTCTGGCAGCAAATTCCGGGAAGAAATAACCAACTGCTACCGGCCAGGTCGAAAGCCGTCCTGTTGTGCCCGTAGCAGCAGCTTTTGCTTTGATCTGCTCGTTGATTTTGGCAAAATTGCCTGCATCTTTCTCGGTAATTTCAAGCCCCATGGCGGCCGGGAAACCTTGGGTAGGTGTCGGGCAGCATTGCTCCGGCATGATGAATTTTAACTCAAGGGCTTTGGCGATGATGACATCCTGCATCGGGCAGTTGGTTCCGAAAATGGCGGTGTCTTTACCGTATTTTGAGATTTGCCGGGGAATATCCTCCTGGAGAAATTGCAGCATCGGCGACCTTCCGCCACCTGTCGTCGGATCGGGGGTACTGATCTCGACAAATGTCACACCGATTTTGGCGCAGGTTTCCTTCATCTTATCTCTTCGTTTGGCGAGAACCTCTTTGGCCATGTGCGTCGGGAAAGAGTAATGGATAAAGGTTTTGGCACCCATGTCTTTCGCTTTCGTGGGAATGGTGATGCCGCGCTGTACCCAGTCGGTGTCAAGACTCAGATCGATGTATTTTACCATCATATCGGGATCATCCCAGATAGGGGCGGTGATCACAATCATTTCGGGCCGTTTTTTCTTTATCTTTTCTATTGCCGGCAGAATCCCCGAGTACCCGGCGCAGATGACAATGGCTTTGATCTGCGGATCGTCACCCAAACTGAGAATCTGGGTGATGGCAGTTTCCTGCTCTTCGCTGTAGTTGTCGGGCAATACGAGGTGTTTGATCATCCCTGGGTACTTGTTGGCCACCAGAACCGCCCCGCGGAATTCATCTTCACTGGCAGAAAGGGTGGGCGTGACCATCCCGATTTTGTAATCTGGCGTTTCGGCAAAACCCCCTGATATCCAGAAAAGGGTGAGTAGTGCGGCCAGTATCATTGGCCTTATTGTTCTCGACATGTTTCCTCCGTAATAATAGTGTTTTTCAAGAGAGCAATTCAAGAAATGCCTCGACTCGGGTCTTGAGTTGCCCGGTATCATTATCCGAATAGTCGGTGGTGATATGCAGGTAGGGGCGTTGAAATTGTTCGGTTACCGCCTTTTCAATGTGAAAGGCCTCGATGTTATAGGTGTGGCAGCCCTCCCAGGTCAGTTCGATGACGCCGTCAACCCGGTAGTCGCTGACAAGGTTCCTCAGTATATCGATGCGCCGGTGATTAGGGGACATGCAGGCACAGGCAGTGTCAAGATAACGTCTGGCTAAGGACTCCATGGGGTTGCCCTCTTCTTTGACAGTAAATCCCGCTGTTTTTAGACCGCCGCAGGTCTCCATTGCGACTATGACGCCGCCGTTATTTTCTATAAGTTTAACAACCTTTTTATTGGTTGAAGGACAGCCGGTGAGCAGAATGCGCGGGCGATGTCGCATTTTTTTGACAAAAGAAGAGTTGTTTGACCGCAGGCGAGCGGTGGCGATGGCCTGATGCATTTCGGCAATTCGGGTTTGAAGATTACATTCAAAACCCGCCATCGAGGTAATACAATCGATTTCATGGCCGTAGAGTAACGGCACTTCGCCTTTATTGAGCTCGAATACTTCACATATTGTGGTTCGTAAGGCGTTGTATATGCGGATTTGTACAAGAAGGTTTTTATCCGTGATGGCTACCCCCGTCCGTTTTTCAAGAAGTGCCCTGACCCGATAGAGTTCCTGGAGCCAGTAGGAGTAACTCTCGGGAGTTTCGGCAGTCTGGGGCAGCTGCAGCATAGAGAGTGGCTTTATATCGGCAAGAAGCTCAAACATTTTCTTTTTGCCATCACAGGTAGCGTCGGCCAGGAGAAAATCAGCCATGTGGAAATAGGGACAGCTATCGTTTAAGGCGTGACCGTAGCTCGCCTTGATGAGAGGACAAAGGTTGCGGGGAAGGTGTGCCTCGGCGGCGGGAATCGCCTGGTTTGTACCGGAGCAGAGGGCTACCGGTATGGCCCCTGCCGCAGCGATCAATTCTTTTGGTGTGAAAGCACAGTAGACCCCAACGATTGAAGCCCCTGCCTCTTTTTTGAGAATGGTATCTTTAAAGACTCTTTCTTCAATCAGAGAAAGATAGGTTTCGTCAAACATTGTTGTCTTACCAAAAAAAATGGACCAAGTACTCCTTCTGCCCATGGATTTCATGATGAGGCAGGTACTTGGCATAATAATTAACTTGTATGCTTATAACGGAATCGAGCGATATGTCAAACAGGTACATCCTATCGTTCTGCGGAAACAGCAAGGTATTCCCGATAGCATTTCCGGTTGTATTATCAGTATAGGCGGAAGCAATAGGTGCAACCCACAAAATAGGATATATGTATTTGACATATAAAGTCTTTCCAATAACTATTGCAAGAATGAGAAGTATGTCTTTTACAGAATTGCAGGATCGTATGGATGACACCGCCGGTTCGCACTTTTTCGACAGATGGTTGCAGAGGGATTCGTTATGATACGATATATCCACTACTCTTGGTCGCTGGAAAAACAACTTGGAGGATTGCGAAGAGCCGGCAAAAAAGCCGAGTTAGCCGCTAGTAAATGTGAGACCGTTTTCAGCGATATCCGCCGATACGGTTGTCAGGGTGAAACGGTTCTCCGGCAACGCACGCGCAACGGCGAGCTGCGAATAAAGAATTGCGTTAAATACGATCTTGGCGGTGGCTATCGACTGGTCACTATCCGGGTGAACTGCCACCTTCTTATCACCTTCGTCGGCAGCCATGATGACACCGATCAGTGGATCGAACACCATCGCTATGATACTTTCGTCCCCAGCAAGCTTCTTTATCGCTGCGAAGAAAGAGTTGCCCAGTCGGATATCGCCGAAAGAAGCGACTGTGAGCCCCTGGTGGTCGATGATATTGGCGACGAGTACGAAGATCAGCTCAGTGCCAGGCTCGATGAATCGCAACTGAAATCAATCTTCCAGGGTCTCTTCATGAATCCTCCCTTGGCCCTGGACAGAACCGACAGTGCAATGGAAGCAAAAGTTGCAACCGACAAAGTTCACAGCACCTCGGCAATCCGCTGAATGGAGCTGGTTTTTCAATGTCCCCGGACGGGAAACAAATTTTCTACGGAAGACTATTCCGTCGTCGAGAATCGTGGCGTGGTAAGGAAAAGTAGCGGAGAAAAAATCTTGCAGGCAATTGTTGCAGTCCACTCCCCTTGCCCAGATTGCCAGGAGTTGCATCGCTATAGGGTTGAAGACTTGGCGTGCCCACTAACATACCGATAAATTGAATATCATTATTGAAATGGATGATCTGGTTACAAAAACAATCCACCTGACCCGTTGCGTAAAAGGGTCGGGATGAGCCGCAAAAATTGCTCCAGGAGACCTGGAGAACATATTGAGCGGATTGAGTATTCCCAGCGATAAAAACATTCTGATCGGTATGGCAACTGCCGATGATGCCGGCGTTTATAAAATATCAGACGAGCTGGCATTGATTCAGACCGTCGATTTTTTTACACCCATTGTCGACGATCCTTACGATTTCGGCCGCATTGCCGCGGCCAATGCCCTTTCCGATGTGTATGCCATGGGCGGAATTCCGAAAACGGCGTTGAATATTGTCGCTTTTCCAATAAACACTATTGATGGTGCAATACTTCGGGCGATTCTTGCTGGAGGGCTCGATAAATTACGGGAGGCAAAGACCGTTCTCCTCGGGGGACACAGTATTGTCGACGAGGAAATGAAATACGGTTTGGCGATCACAGGCTTTGTCCATCCCGGAAAAATTCTTGCTAATCAAGGCCTAATGTCCGGAGACTGTCTCATACTCACAAAAGCTCTGGGCACTGGAATTATCAGCACGGCAACCAAGGGTGGACTCGTCACCGACCAGACCATGCGCCTGGTTACAGACTTGATGGCGACCTTGAACAAATATGCGGCGGAGATTATGGCCGACTTCCCGGTGTCCGCCTGTACCGATATTACCGGTTTCGGACTCCTGGGGCACCTTGCCGAAATGATTGCCGGTACCGGAATGGGTGTCGTCATTGACTGTCAGGCGGTGCCGGTTCTTCCGGAGGCGCTGGAGTTTGCAGGCATGGGCATGGTCCCGGCCGCTGCCTATAAAAATCGCCTTTTCCGGCAACAGATGGTGGAAATTGATGCCGATTTTGATCCTGTTCTCCGTGATATTCTCTTTGACCCACAAACTTCCGGAGGGCTGCTTATCGGTTGCCCGGAAAAGGTTGCTCGTTCTTTGCTGCATCAGTTGCTCGAAGAGGGTGTCGGTGATGCCAGGATTATTGGTTATGTAACAGATGAAAAAGAAGAAAGAATTTATCTTAAATAGCGGAGGATTATGGATATGACAAAAAAACTCGATGCCCGAGGACTCACATGTCCGGCACCGGTCCTGATGGTCAAGGATCTTGTGGAAAAAGAGAAGCCCATCGAACTGACGGTTATTATCGACAATGCTGCATCGAGCGAAAATGTTACTCGATTCCTCACCACCAGAAACTATCTGGTTACCGAAGACCGACAAAACGGAGAATTTTACCTTCTCGCCCATCATAAAGATGGTGGAGAGCAACCGGCGCATGCTCCTGTGCCGGAACTCACGTCCGGCACCTCCGTCCGGCCGAAGATCTTGGTTCTGGTAACGAGTTCGCAGCTCGGCCGCGGCGACGATCTTTTGGGTGACAAGCTCATGGTTAATTGTCTGAAAACTCTGAAGGAAATGGGCAATGATCTCTGGCAGCTTATCTTCGTCAATAGCGGGGTAAAACTGACCATCGATTCGTCTCCGGTACTGGCGGAGCTGCTGGAGTATGAAAAAAACGGGGTGATCATCTTGGCCTGTGGAACCTGTCTTGAGCATTTTCAACTGACTGCATTTAAAAAGGTCGGAGCTACTACCAATATGCTCGATATCGTCACTGCCATGCAGTTGGCCGGTAAAGTGCTCACTATTGGTTAAGCCAGGTTTGCCTCACACCCACTTTCTTGTAATGAATAGGGTATTCCTATTGTTGCTATTGTATTTATAGTATCCACCTGCTTGACGAAACGTTGAAGCATTGCTAGTAGATTATGAGGCTTGTGGCTTTTGAAAGGGGTGTTTAAAAGTCATGGAAAAGGCTCACTGAACGTAGGTGAAGAGAAAATTTTGCAAAAAGGAAAGCATCATGCTGGACGTAACTGCTCAGGCAAATGAAAAACTGGTTGGATACATGAAAGAAAATAACATTACCTCCGCTCTCAGGGTGCTGCTGATGCAGGGCGGCTGCTCCGGCCCTTCTTTGGGACTTGCTTTGGACGAAGAAAAACCGTCGGATGAACTATTCCAGCGGCAAGATTTAACGTTTCTTATCGAGAAGGACCTGTTGCAACAATGCGGTGATATCACAATTGATTATCTGGAGGCCGGCAGTCGTTCCGGTTTCAGTGTCAGTTCCTCGAATCCTCTCCCTAGCGTAGGCAGCGGTTGCAGTTCAGGGTCCTGTGGATCTGGAGGCTGTGGCTGCTGATATCTTTTTGCGGCGCTCGCCTGAAAAAAGGACAACCCTGGTGAGCGCTGCGCCCATCTTTTTCTCTATTCGTTTAATTCGTAACCTAATTGCTAATGTATTGTTTTGCCGAATTATTAGGTGTGAACTGTGCGAAGCGGTCATCGGAAAATTTAATTATTTGAGGAATTCTTCATGATAAAAAATCTTATTTGTGTAATTGCCATCACTCTCATTGCCACAACTGCAGCCTGGGGCGATCTCATAGGCGGTTACCAATACATTTCCGCACCCCAACTTCAGGATCGGCTTAAAAGTAAGTCACCGATAATTCTGGTAGACATTTGTGTAGTCGAGCAGTTCGCCAAGGGGCATATTCCGGGATCGATCGAGACCAATGCGTACCCTGTCGAAACCGATGAGCAGCGCCAAAGCCTGGCAAAGGTATTGCCGAAGATTCTGGCGTCCGCCGATGATGTGGTCATAGTTTGCCCGCGTGGGGGTGGTGGGGCCAAGAAGACTTTCGATTTCTACAAATCCCAGGGAGTTGATGAAAAACGACTGCTGATACTGGAGAAGGGCATGGACAATTGGCCCTATGCAACCGAAGTGAAATAACATTTAAGGGTGAATAATTTCAAGCTTCCTCTCGTGAACCGGCGAACCCTGATTTGTTATCGAGGTCGATACCGCAAAGGTGCGGATGAATCGAAACCGGTAATGAGGACTCCGGGTACGGAATTGCTTCCATTGATACCTTATCTGCAGGATATCCGTGAGCGTTGCACTGAGTGCGGCGCTTGCATGAAATCCTGCTCTTTTCTTGGCCATTATGGCACACCGAAGGCAATTGTTGCCTGCTACGACTTCACCTTACCCAGTCATCAGGTGATTGCCTATGAATGTAGCCTGTGCGGCCTATGCACCGCTGTTTGTCCGGAAGGACTTGATCCATCGCGCATTTTTATAGAAAGTCGCCGGTTATTCGTTGACGGGGGAAATTTCACCGCATCAGCCTATAAAGCCATTCTTGGCTACGAAAAATGCGGCATCTCGTCACTGTATTCCTGGTATGGTATTCCTGAAGGTTGTGATACGGTGTTTTTCCCCGGGTGCAGCCTATCGGGCACTCGCCCAGAAGTCGTATTTCGCATGTTTCGAGATCTCCGCAAGAATATTCCGACGCTGGGCGTCGTGCTAGATTGTTGCACAAAACCCTCGCATGATTTAGGGCGACAAAAATATTTCGAATCGGTATTTGGAAAAATGGCAGCTTTCTTGTCCTGCCAAGGTATCAAGAAGGTAGTGGTTGCTTGCCCGAGTTGTTTTAAAATTTTTCAACAATATGGTAACAGCATCTCTGTCTCCACACTATACGAACACCTGGATGTAAGTAATCATGACGGACAACCCCGGAACTGGGATTGGGAAGTAAGTGTGCATGATCCTTGTGCAGTGCGTGACGAAACATCCGTACATCAGGCTGTCCGTGGTTTACTGCATGGCCTGGGTCTGAAAGTAACGGAAATGCAATACAGTGGCCGTCACACAATCTGCTGCGGTCAAGGCGGTATGGTCGGATTCGTCAAACCTCGATTAGCCAGGGCGTGGTCGGCCATCCGCAGACAGGAATCAGAAGGTATCCCGATGGTCACCTATTGTGCCGGTTGTACGGGTTTTTTAAGTCAGGTGATGCCGGTGATCCATATAGCCGATTTGATCTATCGACCTGAAGCAGTAAAAAACGGGAATGTGCTGGCAGCGCGGGCACCTTTCACCTACCTGAACCGGCTTATGCTCAAACTTCGTTTCAAAAACGAGATCACTCCGAAAACCGGCCGCATTTGACGACTGGCCATGCTATTGATCGCAATATCAGCCCATGAAAGAAATATCCAAAACCCATTATCTAAGGATTTAAGAGTTTCTCCAAGAACATTTGGTAATGATTAGGCAGTGTGCGCTTCCGCGAGGTCACCATATAAAAATTCCTTTTCATCTTCATTCCGGAAAGTTGGATGTCTTTGATTGTTCCATTGGCCAATTCGTCCCGTAGAGCATGGCGGGAGATTATCGAAACGCCAAGATTAGCTTTGATTGCTTCCTTAACCGAGGCGCTGGAACCAAGGGTAGCGCAGATATTGAATCGGTCGAGGGTATAATTTTGTTGGACAAGGAGTACCTCAATACTTTTTCTTGTCCCAGAACCCCTCTCACGAACGATGAAAGGAAGATCGTATAATTCTTCCATGGTTATTGCTGCAGGCAGCGGATTGGCGGCTGCCGCGGCAAGAATGAGTTCATCCTCAGTAAACGGTTGAAAAAGGAGTCCGGCACTGGGTATCTTGGCACCGACAACCCCGATAAGCAATGCATTATCAGCAACCGCATTTACGATTTTCGCCGAATCGTTAATCCTAATTTCAAAAGAAATTCCTGGGAACTCATTCTTGAAGGAAGCGGCTACGGCTGGCAGTATGTAGGTGCCCGGAATGGTGCTGGCGCCTATTACCAACTCCCCAGATATGCCTTGTCGAGTGGTGTTGATGTCCTCTTCCAGGCGACGCAGGTCCTCGAGAATGGCCATGGCCCTCGGGTAGAGCATTTCCGCCTCGGTCGTTGGCAGGATCGATCGGCCAAGCCGATCGAACAGGCGACAGTTGAGTCGCATTTCCAGGTTTTGAATGTGCTCGCTCACAGTGGGTTGACTGGTCCGAAGCTGTTCAGCGGCTTTAGTGAAACTTTTTTCTTTGTATACAGCAACGAAGATTTGTAGGTGACGTGTTTCGATGGTCAGGTCCCTCGCTTTTTATGAATAATTCTTGGTTGAGTGTTAGATCAGATCTTGATTATAGTAGGGATAGTCGCGATTTACCAGAGAAAAACCATCGCTGAGTTGAGGATGGATTGATTGCAATTTCGCTGTAATTGAAAAGCGAAGGGGGCGGAAATCAAGCAGCGCGGCTATGCCGACCGTAGCCGGTGATTTCTCGCTGACCAGGAGAGCGGATGAAATAATTCGCCCGACCATGTGGATGTCCGGGCTTCACTGCTTTATAAACTCTGCAACCGAGTCGTCATAGGCCGATATTTTTTCGGCAAATATCTCATGCAACCAGGGCCACAGTGCGAGAAACACCTCGTCTCGGAGGTATAGACCCCCAGACATAAGCGGCGCTGTTTCCGTAAAGCGGATGATACCTTCATTGTCAAATTTGTCTTGCGGCTAAGCATCAAATACTTGTCTATTTTAAGTCGGATGTGAACTTTTTAAGATTGAGCGTCATGAAATTGCCCACTTGTTATTTCCTGTTGAGTGCGGTACTGGTTTTTTAGCAAAGCCTATCACTAGAAGGCAATAATAGAAGCAAAGAACTGTTTTCGGATAGGCACTCATTCATGATTATCAAAAACGATATTTTCAGTGTAGCTTAATTTAATAGAGAATGTTCAATGCCAGGATGATCTGTCATGAACGACATTCGGCCATAATTTCCCAAGACCTATCCCCTATCACGTAAGGAGCAAGCATGCCCAGACGCAACGACATTCATAAAATTCTGATCATTGGTTCCGGCCCCATCGTTATAGGTCAGGCCTGTGAGTTTGACTATTCCGGGACACAGGCGTGCAAAGCTCTGCGCTCTCTCGGCTATCAGGTTGTGCTGGTCAATTCCAACCCGGCAACCATCATGACCGATCCGGGCATGGCCGATGCGACCTATATCGAACCCCTGAATGTCAAAACTCTGGAAAAGATCATTGCCGCCGAACGGCCCGATGCGATTTTACCCAACCTGGGCGGCCAATCGGGACTGAATCTCTCTTCTGAACTGAATCGAGCGGGAATTCTTGAGAAATATGGCGTGAAGGTCGTCGGCGTCAACATTGATGCCATCGAACGTGGAGAGGACCGCATAGCTTTTAAGGAAACCATGGAGCGCCTGGGTATCGATATGCCGCGCAGCACGGCTGTGACCACCCTCGAGGCGGCGGAAAAGGTTGCTGAGGAATTGGGTTATCCGGTTGTCATTCGTCCTGCCTATACCATGGGCGGTACTGGGGGTGGGCTGGTGTACAATCTTGAAGAGCTGCGCACTATCGTGCCTCGCGGCCTTGCGGCCAGCTTGATTCACCAGGTGCTGGTCGAAGAATCGGTGCTGGGGTGGGAAGAGCTGGAGCTGGAAGTGGTGCGAGATGCCAAAAACCAGATGATCACAGTATGCTTCATTGAAAACGTTGATGCCATGGGCGTTCATACCGGTGACAGTTATTGTACCGCTCCTATGCTGACCATCGATCTGGCCCTGCAGAAAAAGCTGCAGGACTACTCTTATGCTATCGTTGAGGCCATTGAAGTGATTGGTGGCACTAATGTTCAGTTCGCCCATGATCCCAAGAGCGGTCGGGTGGTTGTAATTGAGATCAATCCGCGTACATCCCGCTCGTCGGCCTTGGCTTCCAAAGCCACCGGCTTGCCCATCGCCCGCGTTTCTTCTCTGCTGGCAGGCGGACTGACATTGGATGAAATTCCCTACTGGCGTGACGGCAGCCTGGAAAAATATACTCCCTCGGGCGACTACGTAGTGGTAAAGTTCGCCCGCTGGGCCTTTGAAAAATTCATTGGCATTGAGGACCGCCTGGGCACGCAGATGCGTGCCGTCGGCGAAGCAATGAGCATCGGCAAGAACTACAAGGAAGCTCTGCAAAAGGCGATCCGCAGTCTGGAGATCAACCGTTATGGTCTCGGATTCGCCAAGGACTTCAATAAGCTTTCTTTGGAAACCCTCATGCAACGGTTGGTTTTTGCAACCAGCGAGCGGCAGTTTCTCATGTATGAAGCCTTGCGCAAAGGTGCGACCATCGAGCAACTGCATGTCATGACGCATATTAAACCTTGGTTCATCCAGCAGATGCAGGAGCTGGTGCTCCTGGAAGAGGAGATTCTTACTTATAAAGGGCAGCCTGTGCCGAATGACCTGCTGCGAAAGGCCAAGCAGGATGGCTTTGCCGACCTTTACCTGGCAAAACTGCTTGGAGTCCCTGAACGGGTAATACGCGAACAGCGGGTAGCCCTGGGCGTTGTCGAAGGCTGGCAGCCGGTGCCGGTCAGTGGGGTGGAAAATGCCGCCTATTATTACTCGACCTACAACGCTCCTGATCAGGTAGCGGTGAGCAACTGCCGGAAAATAATGGTACTTGGCGGTGGTCCCAATCGCATTGGCCAGGGGATTGAGTTCGATTACTGCTGTGTGCACGCCGCCATGGCCATTCGCGAGGCGGGGCTCGAATCGATCATGGTCAATTGCAATCCGGAAACGGTCTCCACAGACTATGACACGTCGGACAAGCTGTACTTCGAACCCCTGACCATCGAAGATGTTCTCAGTATCTATGAAAAAGAAAAACCGGAAGGTATTATCGTCCAGTTCGGAGGCCAGACCCCCCTGAACCTCGCTAAGGGATTGGCAGAAGCGGGCGTGACCATTCTCGGGACTTCACCGGAGGCTATCGATCTCGCTGAGGATCGCGATCGTTTCAATCAGATCATGCGTCGCCTGGGCATCCCCCAGCCGGAATCGGGCATGGCTGCCAGCGCCGAGGAAGCGCTGAAAATCGCGGCAAAAATCGGCTATCCGCTGATGGTGCGGCCATCCTACGTCCTCGGTGGGCGCGGCATGGAGATCGTCCATGACGACCAGATGCTTAAGCGCTATCTCAATGTGGCAGTAGAGGAGATCACACCTGAGCGTCCGGTGTTGATTGACAAGTTCCTCGACAACGCTATCGAAGCCGAGGCCGATGCCATCGCTGACGGGATCAACGCGTTTGTGCCGGCGGTTATGGAGCATATTGAG
>JAHJLI010000135.1 GCA_018821785.1 Pseudomonadota bacterium | reverse complement strand
CATGTTTTTGTCTCTCTTATAAATGATCATCGTCGCCTCTTTTAGTACGTTGAGAAATTCAAGTTGTCGGGTTTAGGTTAGAGAAAGCCAGTGATTGGCTACGTCCAGCATTCGGTTGGCATAACCCCATTCATTATCAAACCAGCAGAGCATTTTTATCAACCGCCCGCCAGAGACTCGGGTCTGAGTGCCATCCACAACAGCTGACCTTGGATCGGTATTGAAATCGACGGAAGCATGGGGCTCCTCGGTATATCCGAGTAGGCCCCGCATTCCACCATTGCATTCACGGGACATGATGGCGTTGATTTCAGCAATATTGGTATCCTTCTGCACGTTGATTGAAAGATCCATGAGGGAGACATTGATTGTCGGCACCCGCACATGGAGACACTCAAAACGACCAGCCAAGTGTGGCATTAACCTGTTGATTCCTTTGGCTAAGCTGGTATCGACCGGGATGATCGAATGCAAGGCACTGCGGGTTAGGCGCAGGTTGGTGTGGTGGTAGCTGTCAATCACCGGCTGATCGTTCATCGCCGAATGAATGGTAGTAGTGACTCCGTTTACAATGCCGAATTCGCGGTGCAGGATGTCGAGAATAGGGACGATACAGTTAGTTGTACACGAGGCATTGGAAACGATGCGGTGTGAGTTTTCCAACTTGGTATGGTTATACCCGTAAATGATGGTCGCATCGACCTGCGGGATAGCCGGATGGGACAGGAGCAGGCGTCGGGCACCGCATGCGAGATGCGATTCGGCGGGTGCTCTGTCGAAAAAGGAGCCTGAACACTCAAAGACTAGGTCGACGTTCAGATCTCTCCAGGGCAGTTTTGCCGGGTTTGCTTCGTTGATAATTCGAATCCGGTCGTCGCCGATAAACAGGTTATCCTCGTCATGACGCAAAGGATAGGGGAAACGACCGTGTGTGGTATCATACCGAGTAAGATAGGTAAGGGTCTCAATATCAGCTAATTCATTGATGGCAACGATTTTAAATTTCGACCTGAATGGGGTTGAATAGATCGCTCTTAACACACTTTGGCCTATCCGTCCGTATCCATTGATGGCAACTTGATAAGTCATTCTTCTGCCATTGCTCCTTACGCCGAATCCGGCATTGCAAAGTTCATAGTAACCCTCGTCAAGGGCGGGGCTGATGGAGTTTCCATTCTGTCGGCCACCACCCACAGAAAACCGGGATTATCTGCGGTTTTTAAGGCGTGGCCACTATCAATACCTCGGTTTATAGGAGATAACAACCGGATTATTTGCTGTCAAACTGTATCATGTCCGAAAATCACTTGAGACTCAGCTGAAACACCTCCCCGTCACGAAAAACTTCATTGAAAATTACCCAAGCAGCTTGTCTTATATTGTTTTGAGGATATTCTATGGTATCGTTGTGACAGTCCTTTTTTTGAGGGAGGTTGCAGAGTGTTTGGGGGAATTGACTCTGCATTTCTCGGGCAGGCAAGGGGCTATGACGACAGCGAGAGAATGTGACATAACGAAAGCATATATACGGAACATCGACAAAGAGGAGTTTTATGGCTGACAGCGGGAGAATTATTGTAATCACCGGTAATGGTAAGGGAAAGACCACGGCGGCTCTTGGGACAGCCTTTCGGGCGCTCGGCCATGGGCAGAAGGTGTGTGTCATTCAATTCCTCAAGGGACAGGGAAAATATGGGGAACGGATAATGGCCGAAAAAATGGAGAATCTCCATTGGTTTATTTGCGGCAAGGGTTTTGTTTTCAGCAAGGAAAACATAGAGGAGGACAGGGAGGTTGCAAGACAGGGTTTTGCTCTGGCGCAGGAAAAAATCGGCAGTGATCTCTATGACCTGATAATTCTCGATGAGATCACTTACCTACCGCACTACGATTTTCTTGAGGTTGAGTTTATCGTCGATTTACTGCGGAACAAACCAAAACGGTTGTCGATTATTGTAACCGGCAGAAATGCCGATCCGAAATTGATGGAGATTGCCGATACAGTTTCAACTATAGAATCGATCAAACACGCCTACGAACAAGGAATAAAGGCTCAAAAAGGCATAGAGTTCTGAGTACCAGCCGGGCAAGGATTTGAAAAAAATCGGAGGAAGCAACATGCAAAAAGAAGGAGCGTTAAATGGCATACGGGTGCTTGATCTTTCAAGGATGCTCCCTGGTCCCTATTGCTCTATGATTCTCGCCGATCATGGCGCTCAGGTCATTGCCATTGAAGACAAAAAATTCCAGGCTGATGGCCTTTTTTTCAGCGATCTGAACCGAAATAAACGGCATATATCACTCAACCTGAAGAGTCCAGAGGGGTTGGAGATTTTTTTTCGATTAGCCAAAAAAGCCGATGTAATCCTGGAAGGTTTTCGTCCGGGGGTGGTGGCACGGCTTGGTGTTGATTACCAGGCGGTACAGAAAAGAAATCCCGGGATCATCTACTGCTCGATCAGTGGCTACGGCCAGACCGGGCCCTTGCGGGATCGGGCCGGGCATGATGTGAATTATCTCAGTTCCGCAGGGGTTCTTGGCCTGATTGGTGAAAAAGATCGGCCACCTGCCATTCCCGGAGTACAGATCGCCGATATTGCCGGGGGCGGCATGAACGCGGCCGTCGGTATCCTTTTGGCCCTCTATGCCCGGGAAAAATCAGGTCAGGGGCAGTATATCGACATATCAATGACCGACGGCATGGTCGGTTTTCTTTCCCTGCCTTATTTTTTTGCAAGGCGTAACGGCCAGCCGCCAAAAACTGCCGACACCCTTTTGTCCCATAGGTACGCCTGTTACAACACCTATGAAACCGCTGACGGGCGGTATCTTGCTCTTGGTGCGGTTGAAAACAGGTTCTGGCGCGGCCTGTGCGAGCATCTGCAGCGTCCTGAATATGTTGCTTTGCAGTATGATGAACCGCGGCGGGAAGAGATTATCGGTTTCCTGCGGCAGCAGTTTTTGACCAAGACCCTGGCTGTCTGGGAACATGAACTTGCACATCTTGACATCTGCTGTAGCGGGGTGAAAACGATGGAGGAGGTGTTGACAGATCCGCTTTTTATTGAGAGAGAGATGGTCCATTCCTACACCGATATGGATGGAAAAAAGCGGCACGGGTTCGGTATTCCAGTCAAAATGAGCCATACCCCGGGGAGCATTAGAACCCCGCCCGGTCCCTTTGGCGAAGGAACCAGGGATGTTCTCGCGGAGGCGGGCTACTCGGAGGATCAGATAGAGGCTTTTATCGCCACCGGAGTCGTTTAAGAAAGGTCCGGCCCACCCCGGAATGGGCCGGATGTGATTGAACTATCCTATTTTTATTTTGCTGCTTTTCAATTCCTGTTCCGCCTCTGCCGCGAAATCATGGGCTTGTCCGCCGCCGAAGTGTTCAAAAAAATTCGGATAGGTGTTGCCGTAAGCCGCAAATATTAGTTCAAAGGGTAGGTCGGCAAAGTGGCCGTGGTCCCGCATATATTCCATATGCTTGCGACCGTGGGCGTCATGCGCGTGGAAGATCGAGTCACGGGTGCCGTCAAATTCAAGAGGCAAAACACCAAACTTTGAGCAGAGCGACAGGTTGAAGGCGGGCGTTGCCTTAACCCATGTATCGCTTAAGTACATTTCCGTATAGCCATGATAGATAAACAGATCGGTGCCCATTGTTGCACGTAATCTGGCAGTAGAAAGATGATTGGTGACATCGGCGAAACCAAGACGGCAGGGGATCCCCTGTTGCCGACCGACTGCGGCCAGCAGGACGGCTTTGGAGACACAATAGCCGGACTGCTTCTTCAGAACGGCACTGGCGGTCATCGCTGTTGGCGAGTATTGAAGGTCATAGGGATCATACCTGATCTGGTCACGAACGGCATAATAGAGGGCAATGGCTTTTTCTGTAGCCGTCATCCTGCTACTGCAAAGGTTGTCGGAAAAACCCGCAACCTCGGTGTTATCAAAATCGAGGAAGAAGGTTGGCTGCAGGTAGGGAGTGAGGTCTTCGGCCATGGTGTTCAAGTACCGGTGAATTTTGGCTTACGCTTTTCGGCAAAGGCGGTGATCGCCTCCAGCAGATCCTTTGATGGGATGATATTGGCGCTGATCGAGGCCACATATTTCAAACCGTCGTCTATCGACTTTCCGACACAATAATTGAGCACGTCTTTTGAGGCTTGGACAGCAAGCGGTGAGTTGTCGGCAATCTCTGTTGCCAATTCCGCGGCTCTTTCCATGAGGGTCTGAGAATCCCTGCAGACCTCATTAACCAGGAGCATTTCTTTTGCCCTGGCGGCGGTTATGGTCTTGGCAGTAAAGGCCAGCTCCCGGGCATATCCCTGGCCGACAATCAAAGGGATGCGCTGGAGAACGCCGACGTCGGCGACAAAGCCGACCGCCGCTTCTTTCAAGGAAAACTGAGCGTCTTCGGAGCAGATACGGATGTCGCAGGCGGTGGCCATATCAAGACCTGCCCCCAGACAATGGCCATGAATGGCTGCGATAACAGGTTTGCGACACTTTTCGATAGCCGAAATGCCATCCTGCAGTTGCTTGATCTTCTGCAGGAATCGCCACTTGGTGGCGCCGGACTGATTCTTATCCATGAGTTCCGGCAGGTGCGGCACCATACCCTGGAGATCGATGCCGGCCGAGAAACAGGCGCCTTTGCCGGCGATGATAACCACCCTGATTTCCGGGTCGTTGTCAAGACCTGCGAAAATTTCAATGGGTTCAAGCCACGCCATAGGCCCCATGGCGTTTTTCTTTTCCGGACGATTGAGAAATACCCAGGCTATGGGCGGTTTTTTGTCTACAAGATAAAAAGCGTGTTGTTGCATAGTGTTCTCCTGTGGGTGTTCAATATTATCATGGGAAGAGTAACATAGTTGTGACACTGGAACAACGGATTGAAAGGCCATTGGGAAATGAGACGAGTTTGTCATTTTTAATCGCCAAGGGCAAGAAAGGTGCCGATGTGGTATAATAGTACGGCTAGAGTGGAGGTGTAGCCATTTGCACTCCATGAGCATTTGGCGGGTGACCAGCCGTAGCTTATTGGAATGTAATATAAAAACTCATTCACTGAAGGTGAATTCTCGATGAGACTGCGAACGAGCTGTGATTTAGCATTTGATATTTTAGATCCCGCATCCTTTATATTGATGCTCCGCCCGCGAAGTGGAATGCAACAATGGATAGAACGCGAGGAATACATTCTCCGTCCACAGGTTCCTGTGCGTGAGTTTACCGATCACTACGGAAACTTTTGCCAGAGACTTGTTGCCCCCGTCGGTCCATTCTCGATCCACACTTCTGCTCTGGTATACATTACAGACAGAATGATGAGAGTTCCAGGTGCTCCGTTTATGAGTATTCAGGATCTACCTGATGACGTTCTCATTTATCTGTTGCCGAGTCGCTACTGTGAGGCGGAGCATTTTGGCCAGTTGGCGACAGAAATTACGGCCGGTCAGAAGCCGGGATATAATCAGGTCTCGGCCATTGAAACATGGTTGCGGTCGTCTTTACGCTATGATTCACGCCTGAGCGACCTCTTTGTTTCGGCGGTTGAGGTAAATGCCAGGCAAAGCGGTGTCTGCCGTGATTTCGCACATCTTGGCATTGCGTTGTGCCGCAGCATAAGCATCCCGGCGAGAATGGTGGTCGGGTACCTTCATGACCTGCTGCCAATGGATCTGCACGCCTGGTTTGAGGCCTTTGTGGGAGGTCGATGGTACACCTTTGATGCAACTCAGCCGTACCTGAGAGTTGGTTATGTGACTCTTGGTAGAGGCCGTGATGCGGCAGATGTGGCTGTCTATAACCAATTTGGCGCACCGGTATTTCCTGTTCAACAGAGAGTCACAGTGGAAAGTATTGAGGTACTAAATATTACATAGGAGTAGTTGATGGAGACATTTAAAACATATGACCCAGAGGATTTTTATGATGAATTGATCGATGAAAACGGCAAGCCACGTCCCGGAGCCCAGCTCCTCATCGACAAAATCGAGTCGCTTCCTGAAGGTGATCTGGCCCAACGCCAGAAAGAAGCTGAAGCCTTGCTCCTCAAAATGGGAATCACTTTTAATGTCTATGGTCGAGACGAAGGCACCGAAAAGATCTTTCCCTTCGACCTCATCCCGCGAATCGTCTCAAGTGTTGACTGGCAGCAGATCGAGTCTGGCCTGAAACAACGCATTTATGCCCTCAATCTGTTTCTGCAGGATATTTATAACGATAAAAAAATTCTGAAAGACAAGGTCGTACCTGAAGATCTTGTCTTATCCAGCAAGACCTATCGAAAAGAGTGCGAAGGCTTCACCCCACCTCGCGGGATTTGGTGCCATGTAACCGGTACCGATCTGATACGTGATCGCGACGGCCGGTTTTATGTTCTTGAAGACAATCTGCGGTGCCCGTCCGGTGTCTCCTATGTCCTCGAAAACCGCCAGGTACTGAAACGAACCTTTCCCCAGGTATTCCAGGCCTCGAAGGTAAGGCCGGTGGACGAATACCCCGGGAAACTGCATGAGGTGTTGGAATTTCTTGCACCTGACCACGTCCAGACCCCCACCATCGGCGTGTTGACTCCCGGTATCTATAACAGCGCTTATTTCGAACACTCCTTCCTTTCCCAGCAGATGGGGGTCGAACTGGTTGAAGGCCGGGATTTGATAGTTTCCGATGGCTTTGTCCATATGCTTACAACCAAAGGACTGAAACGGATAGACGTCCTCTACCGGCGCATCGATGACGACTTCATTGACCCTACGGTTTTTCGGCCCGATTCTATGTTGGGAGTCAAGGGGCTCATAGAAGTATACAAGGCCGGTCGGATTGCCATGGCCAACGCACCAGGAACAGGAATTGCCGACGATAAGGTAATATATGCTTATGTTCCCGAAATTATAAAATATTATATGGGTGAGGAGGCCATCCTGCCGAATGTGCCAACCTACATTTGTCGCAACGATAAGGACCGCGAGTATGTGCTTTCTCACCTTGAAGAACTGGTGGTTAAAGCTGCCAACGAGTCAGGTGGATACGGGATGTTGATCGGTCCCCATGCAACCGATGCGGAGCGGGCATCCTTTGCTGAAAAAATCAAGGCCGAACCCCGCAACTATATGGCCCAGCCGACCATAGCACTCTCCAGAGTGCCGACAATCGTCGGCAAACGGATTGAGGGTCGCCACGTGGACCTCCGCCCATATATACTCTATGGGAAAGACATCTATGTTCAGCCTGGTGGTCTGACCCGGGTTGCCCTGAAAAAAGGATCTCTGGTGGTCAACTCATCCCAGGGTGGTGGCAGTAAAGATACCTGGGTGGTATAGGCCAATACATTTTTTGGAGGAATTTCAATGCTTAGCCGTGTGGCAAACTCAATCTACTGGATGTGTCGATATATTGAACGAACTGAAAACGTTGCCCGTTTCATCAGTGTAAATCTTAACCTGCTGCTGGATATGCCCTCTGAAGAGGGTAAACATTGGAAACCGATTGTCATGACAACCGGGGACCAGGAAATATTTGAAAAGAAAGATCCCGGTTACAGCCAGGAAGCGGTTATCCGCTTTCTCACCTTTGATCGGGACTACCCTAACTCGATTCTGCGTTGTCTCGCCGCGGCAAGGGAAAACGGCCGATCGATCCGAGAGATCATTTCCTCGGAAATGTGGGAACATTTGAATAATTTTTATCTGGAACTGACGAGTGAACAAAGTGTGGCTATGGCTCTTGGTGATCCCCACCGGTTTTTCAAGATAATTCAAATGCGCAGCCATCTTTTTACCGGGTTGATGGATTCAACCATGAGTCATGGCGAGGCCTGGAATTTTGCCCGTATCGGCATGATGATGGAGAGAGCTGATAAAACATCGAGGATTCTAGATGTGAAGTATTTCATGTTG
>JAHJLI010000134.1 GCA_018821785.1 Pseudomonadota bacterium | reverse complement strand
GAATCAGCCGAGGCCGACCTCGCCCAGAAATTGTTAAAAACAGCCGGATTACACAAACCTCACGACCCTTTTCATCTGCTTGTCAAATCTGGTACTTGGTCGGCCAACGAGAACATCCCGCTCCTGCGCCATGAACTTCCTGTCAATTTTTCGCTGGCAGCCAGGCAGCAGGCAGAACTCATTCTACAGCGTGGCCAAGAAGAACTGTTTAATGATCCTGGCAGAACCAATCTCACCCATCTTCTGCCCATCACCATTGACGGCCCGACCACCCTTGACTTTGATGATGCTCTAACGGTTGAAGAACAAGATGGTAACTATCTGGTCGGCATACATATTTCCGACGTTGCCCATTATGTCCGCCCAGGAGACCCGCTGTTTCTAGAAGCAATGCGCAGAGGCACATCCATCTATTTTCCAGAAGGCCAGATCCCCATGTTACCCCGCCACCTTTCCCAAGGGATCTGCAGTCTTATTCAAGATGAAACCCGCGCCACCTTAAGTTTTATGGTGCTGCTCTCTGCCGAAGCTGAAGTGCTGAAAGTAAAGATATTCCCCTCAATCATCAAGGTAAAGAGACGTCTTACCTATGAAGAGGTTGACAGGATGCTCGACAGCGATCCGGAAATTCAGCTACTAGATATGCTGCGGCGCAAACTGCGTGCGAGACGACTGAAAAGCGGCGCACTCCTATTGCCATTTCCCGATGTAAACGTCTTTATTGATCACCAGGGAAAAGTACACGTCAATCTCAGCAAAAGTGATACACCCGCCAGAACCATTGTGTCGGAAATGATGATTCTGGCTAACAGCGAAGCGGCAAAGTATGTGGCTGACCGAATGGTTCCCGGCTTGTTCAGATCACAACCAACACTTCAAAATAGAATTGTTTTCGGGGAAGACGACGACCTTTTCCAAAACACTCTGCAACGTAAAAATATTCCTCGCGGTGAGCTCTCCACAATTGCCAAATCACACAGTGGCCTGGGTGTCTCGCACTACACAACAGTCACTTCACCGATTCGTCGGTTGCTCGATCTGGTTATGCAGCATCAGCTGAATTCTATCATTCGTCGCAAAGAACCTTGTTTTACCGAAGAAATGTGCAAGGATTTCACTTCGGTCCTTACCCGCACACTGACAACAGCGCAAATAGTTCGCCAACAACGCCAGCGATATTGGCTGCTCAAATATCTGGCCGACCGGCAAGGCCAGTATATTGATGCCCTGGTCATCCAGTCTGGCCCCAAGCGTATCAATCTTCTTCTCACCGACATCCTCATGGATATTGATCTCCCTCCTCCGGGAGGAAAAAGTATAAGTCCAAACGATCTGGTAAAAGTGCAAATCGTAAAATCCGACCCACTTGAAAACGTGATCCGTTTTGATTGGTGATCACCTCCCTGCCCCGACCTCGTCATTATCGGATTTTATTTTTATTTTCGATCCTTTGGCGAATCCTTTCGAAACGACAGGGCAGTACAATACCAATCTATTGCCATCGACATCAATTACCGTGCATTTTCCAACTGCGGCCGGTGCATTGTTGCCGCTCATGAGCACCAACAATATCACACCACAAAAGCCGACTACCTTTCCCATCACAACCTCCTTGCAAACGTAGAAACCACTTGCTTACTTGGTATAATGTACACCTCCGGCTTTAGAAGATCTAGTAGACATCGGGTGGAATCGCCCTATGTCAATACTGCTTTTCAGCTTTTCGAACGAAGGACAATGACAATTAATTCTTTAATGGATTAACAGAAGTTGGTATATACTTAGAAACTACATAGAAACAGATTTCAGCTCTCTGGATCTTGCAATATTCTGCAGGGGTACATAGTGAGAACCTCTTTCCCTAACCCAGAATCACAGATGGCAGACAATTCCATTCCCGGCCCGATGAGCATGGTGAAAGTTGACGGGTCAAAAATAAAACATCTGCGAGAAGGACAGGGTTTAACCCAACTCTATCTGGCGACCGCCGTTCAAGTCACTACTGATACGATCTCAAGATGGGAAAACAAACGCTATCCAAGTATAAAAAAGGAAAATGGTATTAAGCTCGCTGAGGCTTTGAATGTCCAACTTGAAGATCTGCTGGAAGAGAATGAAGTTGAAGAACCTCTCCCCCTCCCTCGGCTAGCCCCCTCCGCTATCGATCTCGCACTAACAACAGACAACAAGAAATCCCGTATAAGAAATATCTGGCCTTTTATCATTCTTTCCTTGACTCTTTTTTGCATATTAGCGGCCTTTGCTTGGTACTTTCTGTATTCCTCTCCGGACCTCCCTATTACAGCCGAAAGAAATGCGCCTGATCATTGTATTGCAGGGCAACCATTTCCGGTAATGATAAAAATTACAAGAGCTCCGGAGGACAGGCAGACTGCCATCATTATCAGGGAGAATTTACCGGCAAACGCAACTGTTGTGAAAATATCACCGGAAGCCGTCTCTGGTGGGATGAAAAAAGATACGATCAGCTGGCTGAAAAAAATCAATGAATCCGCAACGTTTGCCTACGTTATCAGGGTAGCCGGAGGGAAAGACGATAAAGTGACCTTTTCTGGAACGGCCGCTATCAGCGGCGATTCAGACTCACCACCACCCATCGGCGGCAGCAGTAAAACAACTATAGATAAATACCATTGGGCTGATGTAGATATGGATAATATCATCAGCGACAGTGAAATTCTCGCAGTCCACGACCGATATAATCAAATTGAAGGCATTGATGTTGATATTGATGCCATTGAGGAAATATGGCTGGGGTCAGGATACAAGTGGAATGAAACCACAAAAAAAATTGAGATTATTGAATAATTCTCGAGAACGACATAACAAAACAGTCCCTTTTAAATACATGGAGAACACCCTATGTCAATCTCACCTGCCAACCGTTATCACCCATTTTTGACAATATTTCTTGTCATGGTGATGGGAATTTTCTGCCATCATGAAGCCCATGCAACAAACAGCCTGGTGACAGGGAAGTACATATCCTACTCCGGCACAGACATCGTTCTGCATCTCACTATCCAGAATCCTGCTCCCGCCAATCTCATTGTCGAACAATATCTGTCACCCGAGAATGTCATTATCGATACCGCGCCACAAGCAAAAAAAATTGATAGCGCCCAAGGAAACATCAAATGGCTCTTCAAGAATACCCGAAACGGAATCCTTTCTCTCTCTATTCAGTTGGATAGTCCTCTTGTCGATGATATTTCGGCGATAGTCCGGTACCGGACTCCCCAAGGCGGCGCCTTTACCGAACTGCGGATAACTCCCTGAAAAGGATTGGCCCGACATTTCCGATTTGATGCCTGGCAATACGGGAAAATTTCCCCTTGCCTATTAAGGTGAAAGATTGCTCCATAAAACCTTTATAAATCGATGCATACGAGAAACCCTTTGTGGCCTGAGAGAGGGTTTATCTCATTTTTCCGGAACCAGTCGTTCAGCAATTATTTTTGTTCTCAAAAAGAGTGATGAATTGCAGATATGTGATCCTCAAAATCTTTTACGGGGGTATGAACCCAAATTACAAAACATTTATTGTGAGGATGAGAGCTGGTGCAAGCCAATCGATACGAATTATTTTAAAAACATGTACAATTCTATTGAGCCGCAGGCCAATCTACAGCTGGACGGACTCATTTCCACCGGAGGCAGCTCAGGTCCTGTATACTACCAGATGTGGTTCACCGAACACCATCCCAATATCTGTTCAATTTTACCTACAGAGTGTTGGCTGGAACATGCCGTTTTTCGATTTTCCCATGACATAGCGAATGACAGCACGCTTTATACTGGGATTTCTGGGAATTTTTTGCGTGAATATGCAACCCATGCCGTCCATGACTGCATTGTAGATATGGCTGGAGTGTTCCTTGGCCTCGATTTTCAAATTCGTATCTATCCGGTTCTCGAAGCAATTCTTGGTATTTCAAAAACTAATGAAGAAGGTGTGCAACCCTACGGTGCCTTAACATTCATTGAACCACGATTTTTAAATGATATCCAGTTTTTTGCGAGATTCAAAACGTCCGAACAACCAGCTCTCAATAATTTCAAACACGTAAGAAAATTACTCCAAGCAGTGGAGCACTCAGGCAGAACTCTGATTTCTGAAGGAAAAAATATTGTCGGAATTGCCAACAGGCAAGTGGCTCAATTTCATGTTACCGCTGACTACAAAGGAAAGTTGGGATATTTATCCGTTGGAGATGATACTATCTGCAGTTTTCATGATGGCAGCTACAGCTCCAATACCCACAGAGCCAAGCTCTTTGAAGTGGAAGAAGCATTGCTGGACTTTGATCTTGAACCTTCCATCGGAAACGATATATTTCAGGTTATTGCAGCTCTGGTACATAATGCGGAAGATAAAAAATTTGGTTGTACCTTTGTAATTGATCTGGCGCCGGTCCCAATTGTTATTGCCGGGCAGGCATTAACACCGCCAATTAATTTACGGCAATCAAATACATTGTCTCTTGCAGCCGCCCTCTCAAAAGTGGACGGTGCACTCCATATCAGAGCTGATCTTCACCTGCATGCCTTTGCCTGTCTTCTTGATGGGCATAGGGTTGCAAATGAAGACAGGGCGCGAGGTGCGCGTTACAACTCTGCTCTGCGTTTCACCTCGCAGCACCCACAAACCATCGTCGTCGTGGTGTCTGCTGACCGACCGGTATCAATATTCCAACAAGGAAAAGAACTTAAAAACCAAGATGATTTCACCTTTTCAGCAAGATGTGATCTTTTCCCGCTGCCGTTGCGGGAATGGCTGAAAACAACTAATGCAGATACTCTCGACCAAACACCACCGGGCCATTAGTCCGATAGGGGAAATTTCTTCATATTTTCGCCTATCAAGGAAACACTGGAAGTGTGTCACATTATATTGTGGTTCTGCAAATCCTTATTTCAATTCATTGACCCAATCAGGTATCCGATTGAGGATGTAATTCTGTACTGCTTCTTTTTTTTGACCCGCTTCAACCTTGCCAACAGCGGCCATCACTTCTTCAAAATCAAACCAACAGAGTTCCTTGTCGTCTGTGCCGTAAACCATTAAAATGCGTTTTTCAGGTGTATCAACATCCTCCTCTTCCTGAATTGCACCTACAATTCTCACAGCTTCTTGGTAGCTTATGAATTTAATTTCCTCTGCACTCATGGATACTCCCTCATTCCTGAAAACCTGGCAATTAACTCAACCAACATATAAGCATAAAAAAAGGCGAGCAGGAACTTGTTCCTCTCGCCTTGAATACCACCATTATTTCTTTTCAGGCTGCTTTAACAACAGCTCCAGACCTGATACATCTGGTGCACACCCTGGTTTTTTTGGTGTTCCCTCCGGCGCTTGCCATATGCACCGTTTTCAGATTGGGAAGCCAACGTCTTTTGGTTTTGTTGTGAGCGTGGGAAACATTATTACCCGTTACTGGTCCCTTGCCACAGATTTCGCATACCTTCGCCATGTTTGTCTCCTTCTATCCCATTCCCCAGCCCAATCACAGGCATAATTATGGAATGCTTGAATGGTTTTTTAGCAAATAGTGAATCAGAATCTGCCTTATTAACCTCTTTTATAATGATTGGCAAGTACTTTTACGTCAAACTTCAGGTATTGAAAAGGCCTGATCTGTAAACATGAAATGTTTTTGGGCAAGGATTGCCGGCAATCAGAATGCGGTTTAGCCATGAAGGAAAACGAGTCGCAATTGCCAAGAAGAAAAAGCTTATCTCGAATAAATAATCACCTTCATCATTTAATTAAATGCCAAAAAATGTGGTACGGTGCAAAAAAAATGCTTAGAATCACAAACAACTTTTATGTGCCCCAGGAATATTTATCATTTAATGTCCACAGGCATCACCCATTCATTTTTTTAGTGTTATTATTATTTCCAGGATGAAACTCATTAACCAACTCTGGGCCTTCTTCGCTTCCGTGCAATTGGCCATCTTCACCCTCGGTTCCATTGCCCTAACATCAATCATTGGTACTATCATCCCTCAAGGGAAACCCAATGACTTCTATGTAGACTATTTTGACGCTAAGACCGCCATTTTTTTGCAAATTCTCGACATTCCCACCATGTATTCTTCATGGTGGTTTTACGGACTCCTCGGCTTGCTCTGCACCAACCTAATAATCTGCAGTCTTGAGCGTCTTCCCGCCGTTTGGCGAATTATTACAGCCGATAATCTTGCCATTCCTCTTGAACGAATTGAAAAAATGAACTCTCTCCGGCAGTGGTCACTTCGCACAGAGGAGGTTGACAGTATCGACTGGCAGGAAACATTGAAAAGCGGCGGATGGCGATGCGAAACGAGAAAACTAGGAGACAGTTCACTATCCTTCAGCCAAAAGGGACGCTGGAGCAGGCTAGGTGTATATATCGTCCACACTTCAATTCTGGTAATTTTCTTTGGTGCCATCATCGGCTATTTTTTTGGCTTCAAGGGCAGCGTTATGATTCCGGAATTACGCAGTACTGAGAAGATATTTACCAATCCCGGTTCCATTCCAATTGAACTCGGTTTCACCATCCGATGCAACTCCTTTGGCCTCGAGTTTTATGATAACGGCATGCCAAAAGAGTACAACAGTAGTCTCACTATACTGGAAAATGGCAAAGAAATTCTCAATGAAATCATAAAAGTGAATAGCCCTTTGACCTATAAAGGCATTACCTTTTACCAATCCAGTTACCAGGGACACCAGGAGTTCTTGATAGAGATCACAGAAGCATCCACAGGCGAAAGCAGACAGTTCTCTTTGCCCTTTCAGCAACAGATATCCTGGGATGACAAAAACCTTCGCTTTGGCATCATCAATGTTGAGGCAGTCGGGCAGCGGGTCCTGCGCTCTAAAGTCTGGTTTAAAGCAGGTGACGATCCGGCCATCACACAATGGCTTACCAACAACGAAATTGTCTCGTTCACCAGTGTTGAAAAAAAATATTCACTGAAAAGCAAACAGTTGTATTCAACAGGTCTGCAAGTAGCCAAGGATCCCGGAGTGTGGATCGTCTATTTTGGCTGCGGACTACTCCTGCTTGGTTTGTATATGGCTTTCTTTTTGTCTCATAAAAGAATTTGGTTATATCAACAGGTTACTGCCAAAGGGATGTTGATTTCCCTGGCCGGTTCGGCAAATAAGAATAAACTCGCTTTTGTACAAGCATTCACCAGACTTGAGGGCTTTGTCGACCAGACGATTCGACGTTATAACAATAAAAACCCCTGAACAAGAACGGTGAACAGTTTTATCATCCTATTTAATCCACCTTTTTAGCTAAAAGAAAGCTCACGGAGTGAAGCATGGACAGCTCTCAATTACTTGGAATTACAACATTCACTTACTTGTTTTCGACGTTGCTCTACGCTTTCTTGCTGGTATTTAAAACTCCTCGACTTGGGCACATTGCCACTTACTTCACGGCCGCTGCATTTCTTATTCAAACCGCTGGTATCGCCTTACGCTGGGTCGAATCATACCAGATGGGAATCGGCCATGCGCCTCTTACCAATATGTACGAATCAGTAGTGTTTTTTGCCTGGACAATCATTGCCTTCTATTTAGCAATCGAATGGATTTATAAAACCCGGATTATCGGGGCTTTTGCGGTTCCGCTTGCCTTCTTCGCTATGGCCTATGCCTCATTTTCCAGCAATATTAGTAAAAGCATATCACCCTTGGTTCCGGCCTTACAATCAAATTGGCTTATAGCCCATGTAATCACCTGTTTTGTCGGCTATGCTGCATTTGCTGTGGCTGCTGCGTTGGGAATCATGTATCTCATGAAAAGCCGAACGCAGCCAGCCCCTACCCCATTAATAAAACAACCAGATCTCCTTCCTTCTTTGTCATTCATTGACGATTTGATTCATAAGACCATGATATTCGGTTTCATCTGGTTGAGTGCAGGCATAATTACCGGTGCTATCTGGGCCAATTCGGCGTGGGGAACCTATTGGAGTTGGGATCCCAAAGAAACATGGTCACTTATTACCTGGTTTTTTTATGCCATAACCCTACACGCAAGGTATACTCGTGGATGGTCAGGCAAAAAGATAGCCTTGCTAGCTTTAATAGGATTTATTTCTGTCTTGTTTACATATTATGGAGTTAATTTCCTTCTTTCCGGACTACACAGCTACGGGTCCGGCTCATAGTCATAGTCTGTTTGATAGTTGTTCTCTCATATTAACAATGGGTTAACATATTTGACAAAGTTACAGGAAAATTGTATAAGTCAAGATGGTTCAAATCAACAAAGAATTGACATGAATTCAATTCATTTAACTAAAAGAGAGGAGCGAACAAGATGATCAAGAAAAAGACTATTGTCTGCAGTGTTGTCTCATTGTGCATGCTACTTGGAACAGTCATTTTTGCAATTGGTGCCAGCAATACCGGACCTGCCGATATCACTATTAGCGCAGACGGAAAAAAACCGGCACAATTTTCACACAAAAAGCACCAGGATGCTTTCAAGTGTGCAGAATGCCATCATGGAATGGCAGCCGATGGCAAGCAGGTTCCTTATGTTGAAGGCCAGGAAATTAAAAAATGCGGCGAATGCCACAATGCTACCGTTCTTGCCGGGAAAATGAAAGATAAACTGGCTCTCGACACTCTTAAGGGTGCCGGTCATGGTAACTGCGTGGAATGCCACAAAGCTAAAAAAGATGAGCCGGCGATCAAGGATAAAAAGATTGACAAATGCGACACTTGTCATCCGAAAAAGTAACGATCTCGCCGCATTACCTGCTTAAATAATGAAAAGGGGTGTT
>JAHJLI010000133.1 GCA_018821785.1 Pseudomonadota bacterium | reverse complement strand
TGTCGGTTCGATTCCGACCTCCGGCACCAGAAATAACTAAGCGCAATTCTAAGATATTCTTAGGGTTGCGCTTTTGTTGTTTCTGGCCCATTCAGAGCCCTGGATATGGGGGAAGTAGGTTCCAGGGCCAAGGAGTCGCTCCTGACGTATCACAGAAAATCCGGACACCTCGTTCCTATTCGACGTGGTCTCTATGGTGTCATTCCACCGGGTGCTGATCCGGAAACCTATCCGATTAATCCCTATCTGGTGGCGGCTAAGTTGGCAAGCGATGTAGTCTTGTCCCACCACACAGCTCTGGAGATATACGGTCATGCCTACTCGGTACGGGAAGAGATCACCTATTCGGCGTCCCATCCTGTAGCCCGATTTTCGTTCCGCTCCAATATCTTCCGTGGCGTGAGGTTTCCGCAGGCCCTTTGCACGGTGAAGAAAGAGAATTTCGGTGTAAATACGGTTGATCAGTCTGGATTGGAAGTGCCCGTTACCTCACTAGAGCGAACTCTGGTTGATGTCTTGGATCGCCCCGATCTTTCCGGCAGCTGGGAGGAGATATATCGCTCCCTGGAATCTGTTCAATTCTTCGACCTCGATAAGGTGGTGGAATACGCCCTTCTCCTCGGTAACAAGACAACGATAGCCAAGGTTGGTTTTTTTCTGGAACAGCATAGTGAATCGCTGATGGTAACAAAAGACCATCTCAAGTCACTTGCAAACAATCTTCCTCGACAGCCACATTATCTGGAAAATACCATGCGCAAGACCGGCAAGCTCATAAAGAAGTGGAACCTTGTTGTGCCAGTTGAAGTACTCGAACGAACATGGGGTGAAGTAGCATGAAAGTCTCTCTTGAAAAACTGACGGCCCAAGCGACATTAACCGGATTCAGGCCCGATGTTCTGGAAAAGGTGGCTCACCTGCTGGGACTTCTCGAGGCCCTCCGCAGCCATCCATTCTTGAAAGGAAAACTGGCCCTGAAGGGAGGGACTGCTCTCAACCAGTTATCTCTCGTATCCCGCTCGGACGGCATCTTCCATGTTAGCGAGCTCGCCATCAGTCAGTAGCCCGAAATGTGATTCTCTCTTTCTTGCCGAAAGGCGACCGTTGTTTTGCAGGCAGAGCTGGATAAAAAGATCGATCAGGCGGTCCGGCATGTCTACGATCCCTTGAATGGCTTGCTTGGTCTTGTCGTAATTGGCTAGAAAATCCAACTCTTCCACCAGTTCGTGTTCGATGGTGATCTTCACGAAATCGTATAATGCCTCTGCCTGGGCGGTCATATCGATATATCTATACCAAGGACCGATCTCTCCAGGCACGGTCATCTGGCCGAGATCGTCCAGCTCATATTCGATCAGTCGCATCAGCGGGTTAGAGAACACTTCCAGTGAATGATCATAGAGGGCAGGATTTTTCAACATCGCGGCGGAAACCGGAAACATGAGACCTCTTGGGATTGCGCCGCACAGAGACAAGATATTGTGAATGAGAAAACGGTGGATACGGCCGTTGCCATCCTCAAAGGGGTGGATGAAGACGAAACCATAGGAGATGGCTGCGGCATGGATAATTGCCGGTACCGACCCCTCTTGCAAGGTCAGGTGGGCGCTGAACAGGCCATCCATCAGGTCGGTAAGATCGTCAGGTTTCGGACAGACATAATGAACCAGCTGTTTCTGGTAGGAAATAGATTGCCCGACATAACTCTGGTTGGTCCGGTAGTCGGTGTCCAGGAAACGGGGATCGACGATGCGATTCTGCACGTCTATTAAAAGAGGCTTTTCGCAAAAATCCTTATGCTCCGCCATCTCAAGCAGACCGATGAATTTCTCCGTTCGGGAGGGGCTTGGTTTGACGTGTTCGATTTCGAATGAGGATTTAGTCTCCTTGTTATAGAGATAGCTCAACGCCCGCCTGAGCAGTTCCGGAGGATAGACCGTAACAACCTCTTCGCATTGCTTCCGAAGATCGATTTGCTCCATGGCCGCGAGTTTTTCGGTTCGCCGGATGACGGGGCAGAAGGACCGTCCACCCAGCAGATTGTCCATGACCCTCTGGCGTCGAACGCGCCGCCCGGGTGCTGCGGTGTAATAGCGATCCGCCTCTAGAACTTTGATGTAATTCCCGGTGATTAAATCAGACAGAGGTAGCTCCCGCCCGGTCAGCAGCTCATAGAAGAACCAGATCCTGCGAGCGTATTTCCCGGTAGGCTTAGAGGATATCCAGGCTGCTATCTCATCTGGCGCAACCGAATCGAAAAGAGTCGACAGGATGCCCAGGTTGACGCCGTCATACTTCAGAGCGAATTCCAAATGGTGTCCCGTTGTGTCCCCGGGCCAATAGGACTGGGGATAGATGGATTCCACCTGACCATCCTGAACGGTAGAGCGCAATATCCCTGTCGGGCTGACCAGAGATCTGTGCCAGTTCGGCAAAATGTTCAGTCGATATTGCTCGATGAGGAACGCATATCCCGCCAATTGGTTTTGTGTAGCTTCCATAGCCATTACACCTTAAAAAATGATTACGATCCTAAAAAAATATTATATTTCGCTATGAGCCTAAAATTATATTTACAATAGTGGTTTTTATCAAGATAATTGTTTTGTAGGGTGGTGCCAGGCGAATATTGGGGGTAATTCTCAAAAAATGCGTTTGTTCGACAAAAAACGATTCAATATCAGTCTTTCAACAAAAAAACACTTATAAATCAAGGTGCCTTCTACCCAGAAACGAGAGAAGAAGAGTCGAAAAAAATATCCGACCTTTTGAGGGATTTTTAATTGATAGTGTGTTTCATTTCATAAAGAATGGAGCAAAAGTGGAACAAATCAGTGTTTTGTTTTTATATATTTCGGTTAAATCAATTAATTATATTAAAAACAACACTGGACTCAAAATCCAGCGCTCGCAAGGGCATGTCGGTTCGATTCCGACCTCCGCACTATTTGAAGATTCCAGTAAGCCCGAAAGCCTTTTCCATAGGTTTTCGGGCTTTTTTTGCTTACAAAAGAATGCTTCCGTTTGGGCCCAAGCGAAACAGTCTTGGTGAATTTTGAGAGGGTTGAGTATCTTTTTGTAAATACTGTTATTTTAACTGAGCAGATTAAAGTCTTGGGTCAATAGTTCCGGGCCCACCGCAGTCAGGTGTGTAACAGGTGACATCTTTAAAAATGCACTTCTCCTTACAGCTTGGGCATATTTCTGGTGGAGCAACAACCTGAACGGTATTTCCACATTTTCCGCACTTCCAAAAAGGATCGATGCTTTTTGCCTGGTTTTCCTTTTGTTTTTCACTCATGGTGTTCTCCTTTTTTCACGTTAGACCCTTTGCTAAGGGTGATGGTGCCTCAAATCTTGCATAAAATTGGAATCCACAGCCTATGAAATATTCTCTGAAATCAGACAAGGATGCATTCTGGACGAGTTATAGTCAACAATAGGAATCAGTGATCACCTAGTCAATCACTAGTCAGGTTGGGAATAAAAAGAATAGATGAAGAGAAAGCCGCAGTATGGTTTGCGGTCGGGACTGCGCCCTTTTCATCACTTGATGAGATTTGCAAAGGCCATGAGGTACCCAATTCGCCTGGAAAAACCAGGCGCGAGGATTGTTGCTGCGAATTTCATGTCACCATTTTCGCCCGAGCCTGGACCATTTCGGCAACGATACTCATAGCGATCTCCTCCGGAGTTTCGGCGTCGATGGCCAGACCAATGGGGCAATGCACCCTGGCCAGATCCGAGTCGGTCAGACCTTGCTTCAGTAATGATGCGTAGACTGCGGCGCGTTTTCTCCGGCTGCCGATCATGCCGATATACCTGGCCATGGTGCGCAGCGCCTGGGCGAGAACGTCGCGATCGTGCAGATGATCGCGGGTGGCTATGACCACGTAGTCATTCGGACCAAGATCTTCGAGACAGGTAGCAAAAGACCGGACAACGCGAACCTCCTTGGCCTCTGGGAAACGATCTGGATGGGCGAATTCCGACCGGTCGTCGATGACGACGATGTCAAAGCCGACAAAGGTGGCCAGTTTGGCAACGGCCAGAGCGACGTGACCTGCTCCCGCCAGGTGGACAGTGCCGGGATGAACCAGTGGTTCAACGAAGACCGGCATTTCTTGATAATCGAGCAGAAATGCCGTTCTCCGGTGTTTTCGGATGATTTCAGCACGCAGATCGGCAAGAAGGTCGGGGCTTTCATCCGAATGCAAGAGGAGGAAGCGGGGTGGTTCGTGATTTTTGGGCAATATTGTCAAGAGTATTGGCTGGTGCCCGCGGCGATAGTCTTTTTGCACTTGTCTCATGAACGGCAGCATCTCCGGTTCCACGCGGTGCAGCAGCACCGATGCGGAACCACCGCAGGCCATACCTTCTTCGGCGCATGAAGCGGATGTTCCCTAAAGAAAAACTCGCAATTTTGCAATATATCTATTTGATATATTTTAAATATTGCGTCGAGTTGGCAGTTTCTTTTTAGTGGTCACTTTTATCCCGGTGACTGGGATAACTGACGGTAAGTGCACATTTGCAGCATCCAGAAGAGTTTTGATGGATTGCCGTGGTTCCGGTACTCGGTTGTATTTCACGCCATCTTTCGTCTCCACTTCGACTGTGCACAAGGTTGCAAGTTCATCCAGGCCTTCCTGGATCGTGACATCCAAATGCCGCCATCGTTTGGCAAGTTCCTGGACAATTCGATAGGCGACCATCACAACAAAGACGTGACCACGTGTGCGGGTTGCGAGTCGGACGTGAATGGGCCGAAGCTCCAGTTCAGTCGTTTTGCTGGTCCGGAATGCCCATTCCACCGAAGCGAGGTCTTTGTAACGGTTAAGGACAGTCTCCTTGCTCGCCTTGATCTCGGATAGGTCGGTTTTCAGGATATAGCATCCATCAAGCTGTGCCGTTTCCTTTAAGGTATTGTCATCAATGGTCAATTCGAGTGTTCTGTCGATGACTGAAATTTCAACCCAATCCGACATCTTGAACTGTTTGCACCGGGCAGTGATTTTGCCCATCGCCACCGTGACTTTGGCCCGAGGATGTTCGCTGAGATACATGTTCTGAGCAGTCAGGGCCTTGCGTAACACATTCAGTTTATCTTCTCGTGATTTGCGGATTTCCTCTGCACGGACAGGGTTCCGCCGCAAGACATACCTGATTCCGGCATCGGTTTTCACCTCCGCAAGTCCCTGGTCGAAAAGGCTTAACTGAATCACTTTTGTTTCGAGGAGCCTCTCTATCTGCGGTTTGGTGATTGCGGTGATATAATGAAAACCGGAGGCATTCAACTGGCTGATCTGATGACTCTTGATCATGCCGCGGTCACCGACAAAGGTCACCCCCTCAGCGCCGAACCGTTCTGCCACCCTTTTGATTTGCGGACCGAAGGTCTTGGGGTCTTGGGTATTTCCGGCAAACACCTCTACCGATAACGGGACGCCGTCCGCATTACAAAGAAGACCGATCACGATCTGGCGCTTGCCTCTCTTGCCATCTCTATTATAACCGAAGGCTGCCAATTCATTCTCGGTACCCTCCAGATACGAACTGGTGACATCGTAAAGGAAAAGACCGGGGTCTTCAGCCGGAGGCAGGATCTTGAAAAGACGATCTTCGATCGTAGCCTGATTATCGAATAGCCAGTCGAGATTTGCGTAGAGATCATCTTCGTTGAATTTTCCCGGGCCAAGAACATCGCATGCGGCATGAGCACCAGCCAGGCGAACCGCAGATAACCGTGAACCCTGGTCAATCACCCTGGCGATAATCTGCCAAAGAGCAAGCTTTCCTTCTTTGCCTGTTCCCAGGGACTGAGTGATTTTCATTTCTCGGGCAAGGGAATAAACCAGCCACACTGCACCAAACGACAAGCCTTGCCTTTCAGTCAACGGCTCTCTTACGTCAAGAAGATCTCTCAAATCTTCTTTGTGTCGCAGGGCCAGGCGAATTGCCGCAATCTCTTTGTCGGAACATGCACTGAGATTGGCAACAGTGCGATGCTTGACTTTGCCGTCCTCACGATAGGACTGTCGCAGGAGATGGCGGGTATAGGTTTTATCGCCTTTTTTGATAGTAGAAGTGTCGAGATACATAGTGCGCATACTGTTACTACAAATAACGGATTAAATAAAGCTATTAATAAGAATTACGCAATATTTTAGTGGCTACAATTTGGCGAAAAGACTGCTATTTTATTGATTTATATCGATAATCTTCATTTTGCAAAAGGGAACATCCGATGAAGTGGCGGTGAGTTGAAATTCCAACTCGGCAAATGTGGTTGGACCAAGAAAGAGGTCCAGGGATTTTGCAAGACACTTCCCTTCCAGGGCACCGCCGCCGACACTGCCGGCAATGGAGCCGTCACTGAGAACCACCATCCGGGCACCCGACATCCTTGGGGCTGAGGCCGAGTTACGGACAATGGTACAGAGTACCGCTGACTGCCCAAGATCCAGGGCAGTGATAAGTTTATCGAGAACGTGCCTCATATTTGTTTACTTGATCGCGCGTAGGTAGAGAGTGGTTCGTTAAATGGTAGAGGAGACAGCAAAGCCGGTCATCCAGTGAATTGTGGTAATGGCTACGCCACTCTAGCTGAGACTATCGTGGATTGCAGGAAGTCGCAAGAATATTTGACGGATGAGATCGTTGGTCACGGTTTGATCTATGATGGCTGTAAATTCTAAATATATCGAATAGATATAACAGAATATCGAGGGTGATTCGGTAAGTGACCAGGCGGACGATTGTGAGGTTTTCCCCAAGTTGAGTGTTATAAAGAGATAAAGCCCTTTATGAGTAAAGCATGTGCATTCATCTGCTGGGATTCCGGGAATATAAAACCGCGAACAACCCTTGGTCATCCTGATGGGTTGCGTAATGCTTCAACTAAAGATATAAAAAAGGGGTGTTTGGTCGAACAAATAAGCGAGAAATCAATAGCCGGGCAATTTGGCATTCAGTAGGAGTATGTCTTGAAAGCATCATTTGTAGACTTGGCAAGCAAGACCGCACTCTCACGATTCATCATCCTGTGTAAGAAAGATTGGGGTAAATCCATAGACAGCGACTGGTAGAAGATCCGATAACAGGAGGTGCACACATGAAAAATTCCAGAATACTCCAAGTCGTTTTCCTTGTCGTCTCTGTGTTGTTTACGTTTATTGACTTGGCTTGCGGGGCATCGACAGTCAGCGAAAGGGCTGTATTGGCGGAGATCAACCTCGCTCGCTCAGAGCCGCGTTTATATGCAGGATTTCTAAAAGAATTTCGCAGCAATTTCCGGGGGAATTTCTATGGCATTCCAGGAATGGCAACAGTTATAGAGACCAATGAAGGGGTTGCCGCAGTTGATGAGGCTATCAATTTTCTCGTTCGTCAGAAATCCCTCCCGGTTTTGGGTTGGTCGGCAGGTCTAGCCGTCGCCGCTGCAGAGCTGGCCAGGGAACAGGAAAAATCGGGTGCTACTGGCCATGATGGTGAAAAGAGCGGCGGGATTTCAGCGCGCATCGAACGAAATGGGATAAGGGGGAGGATGATCGGCGAAAACATCGCCTATGGGCCCAGTTCTGCTAGGGGCATGGTCATGCAGATGATCATCGACGATGGCGTGTCAAATCGGGGTCATAGGAAAAACCAGTTCAATCCAATTTTTGACAGGGCTGGAGTATATTGCGGCTCACATCCAAGCTATGAGACAATGTGCGTCATTGATTTTTGCGGTGGATCAAGACAGTAAGGCTGAGATAAATGGAAACCACGATAAGTACTCTTAGAAAATGGCTAAATGCAATAATCGGTCAAATATATCTATTGGCGACAGGGTGTCGGCACCGCCATGGCAGTCATGGTTCTCCCATTATTCAATGATACCGGAGCGATGTCCAATATGAGTGTTGCTGCCAGGTATTTAGCGCAAAACTTGCTAAGATAAGCAAGCTGTAGATAAAATAACTCTCTTCTGATATTCGGTTAAAGAAAGTGTCTGTTCGGAATAGAGTTTTTCTCAATCGTCAGGAAAGGTAAAATAAAGCCTTAATTCTTTTCCCTGAGAGGAGTAGGCACCAATAGAAAAAATGGAGCAAGGCAATGGAGTTTCGAGGAGATAAGAAAATGCAAAAAATGGTTTTAGTGACATCATTGTTGATGATGGTGTTTTTGTTGCCCTTGACCACGATGGCCGATGTAAAAATCAATATTGATATTCCTCTTCCAAGGCCTCCAAATATCCGAATTAACATTCCTGCGCCACCACATATCCAATTCGCTGCCCCACCGAAATTGGTTGTGGTGCCTGAGACCTATGTCTATGTGGCCCCCGATGTCGCTGAGGAAATATTTTTCTCCGATGGTTGGTGGTGGCGACCGTGGAAAGGAAGGTGGTATCGATCGCAGCATCATAACTCTGGATGGCAATACTATAAAAGCACACCCTCTTTTTATCAGCATGTGCCCCGTAATTGGAGGAATGACTATAGGCAGGGACATTGGCGGGGTCATAGATGGAATGCCGATGCAATACCCCACACTCAAGTCCAGAAGAACTGGAAAAGCTGGAAAGCGAAGAAGCATTGGGAGAAAAAACAAACCTGGGGCGTGGAAGGTTTGCGTCGTCCAACGAAATCGCGTCCGCCGTCCGAATGGGAGAAGGGTAAAAATTCAAGACATCCAAAGGATAACGGGAGAAACCGGCACTAACCCAGTTTTATGCGCTTAGCAGTCTTCTTCACCAGAATCCCGCGGCCGAAAGAAATGCCGAAGGGATTGGGTTGAGAAGACTGGAGGTCTATTGTGCTGTGAATCGGTTTAATGAATGACCCACTGTTGATATCTCGCAAAAAAACATTAATTGGCGTAAAAATTTGATATCGTTTGAAACGATCACCATTTCTTAATTGGATGAGCCAACATTATGACTGAAGGATCATGGAAATCACTTCGCAACTTGGATAAAGATTGTTTTGGCTGTGGCTCTGAGAATGAGTCCGGCCTGCATATGACTTTTGAAACAAACGGAGAGCAAATTCGAACGAAACTTACAGTCTCTTCACAATTTCGAGGATGGAGTAAATTAGTGCATGGTGGCGTGATTTCGACCATTCTGGATGAGACGATGAGCTGGGCGGCGATCATTCTCACGAAAAGTTTTATACTGACCAAGAAAATGACCATAGAGTTTCAACGACCGGTTTATGTCGGATCGTCCTTGTGTGGTATTGGCTACATCAAGGAAAAAGGTGGAGAGCGTAAAGCAATTGTCAAAGGTGAGCTTTTCGATGATCAGGGCAGACTCTGCGCAACATCGGAAGGAGAGTTCGTGCTGTATTCGAAAGAACAATTTGCGAAACTGGCGATTCTTCAAGAGGAAGATTTGCAAGCAATGGCTGCCGGCTTCGAAGATGTGTAAACTCCGTGATTCCACCCCCGTAACCGGGATAAGTGCCTTGGTGGTGTTTTGGTCGCCAATGTTTTCCCAAGCGCATTTTCTTGTTTTTTATGACAGCTTTTAAGGAGTAAGGCACTAATGTCCCTGGTCAGAGAATGAATTATATCGGAAATGTTGTTTGTGCGATAATCGAAGCAGATGGACATTTTCTCATTGCACAGCGTCCTGCCGGCCACCCACTTGAGAGGAAGTGGGAATTTCCAGGAGGAAAAATCGCCAATGGGGAATCTCCTCAAGAGGCGATCAAGCGTGAAATATTTGAAGAACTGAATGTGGTTGTAGAGGTTAACTCCGCATTAGCTCCCAACAGTCACGCCTACAATTACCTCTCCTTAACTCTTATTCCGTTTCGTTGTTCCCTCATTGAGGGTACACCTGAACCACTAGAACATAGCAATATTGCGTGGGTTAATGAGGAAACGGTAAAAGCATATCAATTTGCTGAGGCGGATATACCCATTCTGGGGGAGTATCTGTCGAAGAGAGGCAAGGGTGTGGCTTGAGTCTGTATTATTGTAAAAGTTGGCTGCATACGCAGTTACAAGTCTTGTATCAAGCAGTGATATCATAATAATCTGATTTCGTATGGATAGATAAAAAATCGGGATAAAGGTATTTATTGGGTTAAGAGGGAAGGAGAGAGATATGACATTTGTTGAATCGATTCAGACTTGCTTTAGGAAATTCAAGAATTAAGATGCCTCCCATGAAACCGCTTATTGGTATTTCCACATATTTCGTTTCCGATAAAGAATTTGAAGGTCGCAGGGTGCGTGGTACTGCGGGACAGGATATGCTGATGTCCAATCTCGATTACTCCCGCAGTGTGCACGAAGTTGGTGGGATTCCAGTGGCGTTGCCCACGTTAAATGAACCCCAGGCGGCGGAGGAGCTGGTTCAGCGATTAGACGGACTTGTACTGGCTGGGGGTGAGGACCTGGCTCCTGCGCTTTTCCAACAGGAGGTGCAACCGGGTCTTGGTTTGGTAGTAGAGCGACGCGACCAGTACGAGTGGGCCCTGCTGCAAGCAGCTCTGGCAAAAGGTATTCCAGTTTTAGGTATTTGCAGAGGGTTTCAGTTGTTGAATGTATACTTTGGCGGGACCTTGTATCAGGACCTGGCAGCATACTACAGCACCGAGGTCCCGCACCACAGCGCCCATCTGGGGCGAGAGGCGCTGGTACATGAGGTATGGCTCAGTGAAGGTACATTTTTAAGGCAGTGCTACGGGGTGGAAACACTCTGGGTAAACAGCCTGCATCATCAGGGGGTGGAGAAATTGGCTGATGAGTTGGTGCCCACAGCCCTCAGTCGGGAAGGCTTGGTTGAGGGCTTTCAGCACAGCACAGCCCGGTATGTATTTGGAGTACAGTGGCACCCGGAAATGATGACGGAACGTCATACCATTCATAAAAGCCTTTTTCGTTTTTTTATCGAAAAAGCAAGCCCTCGATAAGAAACGATTATTAGTGGGTCATTGCGGCCAATTTGTTCTGCTCTTCCATCGCCTTGATAATATGGAGAATTGTTAGGTTGATAGGGGTTGGAATGTTGAGCTCAACTCCCATCGACACAACCTTGCCGGCAAAAATCTCAACCTCGGTTTTTCTTCCTGCCTCGATATCCTGGAGCATGGAAGTTTTTCCATCAGGTGAAAGGGTTGAGAGAACGGTGAGCCATTCCTCCAGGTCCTTCCGACTTAGATTGACCAAAACTTTGCCGGCGAGCATTACTACTTCCTGCATCAATAATTGCATCAGGGCCAGAGCGTCGGGTGAGGACTGAAAGACACCATAGGGCGCATGTAACACCGCCGAAGCCTGGTTTATGCCGACATTAATCATGAATTTCCACCACATGACACGCTTAATATCAGCAGGCACTTCATGGGGAATCGCCGCCCGAGTCAGGGCTTCTTGGATACCGGCCACCCGGCCGCCATGGTCTCTTGGCTGTTCTTCCCCGAAGATGATCCTGCCGGGTCTGGCGTAGGAAAAATGGGTTTTCTCCCGCACGGCGTCAATACCTACGGCAATGGCATAGACCATCTTGTCCATTCCGCAAACCGAGCCGATAATCTGTTCACTCTCAAGGCCGTTCATCACCGACAGGATTGTCGTCTCGGCACCAACCACTGCTTTTATATCGTCAAGGGCTTCCGGGAGATGGTGATGTTTCAGGGCTACCAGGACCAAATCTGCGGGATGCTCAACTTCTTCCGGCTGCAGAACTGGAATAGCGTAGGACCTGCCATTGACATTTAATGGTTCCTTTTTCAGCCTTTGGTACCTTTCACCTCGAGCTAGAAAAAACAACGAAAAATTTCCGGCGTCTGAAAACATAGAGGCATAGGCCGCCCCCATGGCTCCGGCACCGACAATGGCGATGGTCTTGATTTTTTTTATCGGCATATTTTTCAATCCATATTTTTCGGGAATTGTCACATTTTCAGTGAGGGTTTGCATGGGAAATGCAGAATACAGCACTTCCATTTTGAAGTCAAAATGAGAAGGTGGAAAATATGCTATGGAATTGGGGCCCCAAGAAGGGTGTCGCTAAAAAAATTGTAAAACTTGCCATGAGAGGGTAGCCTGTTTGCTGATAAAAAATTTATCTTCACATG
>JAHJLI010000132.1 GCA_018821785.1 Pseudomonadota bacterium | reverse complement strand
CGAAGATACACATCCCATTCAGCGTGAATTTTATGACTTCTACCGGACTCCGAGAGGTGAATATACGCCTAAAGGTTCATCGCATCAGCTGACAACGCACCCGACCCTGACCAGTAACATCAAATTCATGAACTTCTACCCTTTCGAAGATATCGAGACTATTTCTCCGCGTCCGATGCTGTTCATCATCGGTGATCAGGCTCATTCCATCGAGTTCAGCCAGGATGCATATAAGCGCGCTGCTGAGCCAAAGGAACTGGTTCTGGTTCCGGGTGCGGGACATGTGGATCTTTACGACAAGGTCAACCTGATTCCTTTTGACAAGTTGACGGACTTCTTTACCAAGGCATTGAACTAATAAAATCTTCTACATTTTTTGTCACGCATTGCTGCGATGTTATTAGATTTTTTGTTTTGCTAAAAATGTTGTCAAGGCTGCACGAGGGGTAGTAAAAAGAGAAAATGGAGACAGGAAAACCGCTTATAAAGCGGTTTTCACTTGCAGTGGAAACGAATAGCCAACAGGAGTTAGAAAATGGAAAAAGCAAAGGTTTATTTCACAGATTTCAGAACAAAGGCTTTCGGGGATGGGCTACCCACCAAGCTGAAAAAACTTATCAAAAAAGCAGGAATAGACCAGATCGACATGGATGGAAAGTTTGCCGCGATCAAGTTACATTTTGGTGAACTGGGAAATATCAGTTATCTTCGCCCCAATTACGCCAAAGCCGTTGCCGACGTAGTAAAAGAGATGGGTGGCAAGCCCTTTTTGACTGACTGTAATACCATGTATCCTGGCAGCCGCAAAAACGCTCTGGAGCATTTGGAATGTGCTTGGGAAAACGGGTTCTCACCTCTCAGTGTCGGCTGTCCTATTCTCATCGGGGACGGATTGAAGGGGACCGACGATATCGAGGTACCAGTGGCCGGGGGTGAATACGTAAAGTCGGCCAGGATCGGCCGGGCAGTTATGGACGCTGATGTGTTTATCAGCCTGACGCACTTCAAGGGACACGAGATGACTGGTTTCGGGGGAACCATCAAGAATATAGGTATGGGTTGCGGCTCCCGCGCAGGCAAGGCCGAACAGCACAGCGGTGGCAAGGCCGAGATCGACGAAAGCAAGTGCCGAGGCTGTCTCATGTGCTTGAAGGAATGCGCCAATGATGGACTCGCCTTTGACGCCGAAGCAAAAAAGATGCGGATCAACGAAAATAATTGTGTCGGCTGCGGTCGCTGCCTGGGAGCGTGTAATTACGATGCCATAGCTTTCTCCAACTTTGCTGCCGTTGAGCTCCTGAACCGGCGCATGGCAGAATACACCAAGGCTGTCGTGGACGGTCGTCCATGTTTCCATATCTCGCTGGTTGTGGATGTTTCCCCCAATTGCGATTGCCACGGAGAAAACGACGTACCTATCCTGCCCAATCTAGGCATGTTCGCATCTTTTGACCCACTGGCTTTGGATCAGGCCTGTGTGGACGCCTGCCTAAAGGCCAAACCTCTGCCGGGAAGTCAACTGTTCGAGAATATGACGAAACCTGACTTTATTGATCATCACGACCATTTTGCCAATTCCAGGCCGGAGTCCGAATGGCGAACATGCATGGAGCATGCCCAAAAAATTGGTTTGGGTACCCGGGATTATGAGTTAATCGTTGTCAAATAGTTATTTGCCTGGTCATAAAGATACTCATCTTCACCGAGCAATACGCGTTTATGACCCTGGGCGATCAGGCAAATGCTCGGCTCCAGCATATAATTCGTTAGCTCGGTGGGGGCTTGGTACCGATAAATCGACAAAGCAGGATAAGCGGTGGTTGGTTCATTTCCTTTCGCCAACGTCCAGCGGTCCATTTTTTCTACTAAAGATACCATTGCGTCGGCAAGAGCTTCGTCATCATGTTTAGGAACTGTATTGTCAGGTGTCTGTTGTTTCTCCGCTTTTATAATTTATCATATTCTAACCATGAGAGACCTCGATCAAAGGAATTTTCTAATTCCTGGAGAATCAGGCAAGGATTGTGGAGGATCATTCTACTGGAAACCGGATCGCCTGGTTATATATACTTATCACCCAATCATATCGACTCAGATGAACCTCTGAGCCAGGAGAAAAACATCAACAAAGTGAGAATGATACAATGAAAATAATGAAAAACGGTGCACAGGCTTCGATTCGAGGACCGGTGGATTGGTTTACAGGCACAGTACGTATTGATTCCCTGTTTCTTCAGGCAGAAGAGCCGGCGCGCACCACTGGAGGCAGCGTAACTTTTGAACCAAGAGCACGAACGGCATGGCACACCCACCCGCTGGGACAAATTTTGATTGTAACGGCAGGCAGCGGCCTGGTCCAACGCGATGGAGGACCAATCGAAAAAATTGGCCCCGGCGATGTTGTCTGGTTTTCGCCTGGTGAAAAACACTGGCATGGTGCATCACCCACAACGTCTATGACCCACATTGCCATTCAGGAACAACGTGATGGTTCAGCTGTTACATGGCTGGAGAAGGTCAGTGACAAGCAATACGGAGGTTGAGTACAAATTCGAACCGGCTGCCTGTGCTCAATCACAGGAAATAGATATCGGCAATGATTTAAATGAGATAGCTGCATGTTGGCAATTATCGTTGAAGTTGGCAAAACAGATCCGGGACAAAAATACCACTGTTTGCTGACAAAAACCGTATGAGAGGAACGCAGGATGAAAGAATTATTCGCATTTATCATTGTCTTGGTTGCCGCGTTCACCCTTCCTACATGGGCTAGTGATCCTGCAAGCGCTGCAGGCAGCAGCGTGGAGAATCGAACCTCTGGATCATCCGCTGCAGGAGTATCTCCAGCCCCAGCTTTTGCTCTCGAAGCCAGAAAGGAGTCCCATATGAAAATTCGTTTATCAGCCGGAAATACTGTACTGACGGCAACGATGTTGGATAATGTAACGAGTCGTGACTTCATGTCACTACTGCCGTTGACCGAAACCTTCAAGGATTACGCGGGTACGGAAAAAATCACATATTTGCCTAAACGACTGTCCACAAAAGGGGCCCCGGCAGGGACAAATCCTTCGGTTGGCGACATAGCGTATTATGCACCATGGG
>JAHJLI010000131.1 GCA_018821785.1 Pseudomonadota bacterium | reverse complement strand
GTTGTGGCTGTGTGCCAGCTGAATAAAGCTCCCCCACAGTGTCCTTGATACACCTTTCAGGCCAAAAGGTTACTCATTCAATTCTCAAGCCGCCAATTATCGAACGAATGGAAAGCAATTTTTCAGCTTTGGCATACGCACCGATTCCTTCTATCACTTCTTCACTGGCCCTGGGATTGATAAAGTTGGCCGTACCGATCTGCACTGCCGTCGCCCCGGCAAGCATGAATTCCAGAGCATCTTCCGCCGACTCTATGCCACCGATACCTATAACCGGCACTGACACCGTCCTGGCAACCTGATACACCATACGTAAAGCCACTGGTTTAATTGCCGGTCCTGACAACCCACCGATAATATTGGCCAATGCAGGACGGCGGCTGGGTAAGTCAATGGCCATACCTATGAGGGTGTTAATGAGGGAAATTGCATCAGCCCCGGCATCTTCTACGGCCCTGGCAATAACAGTGATATCCGACACATTTGGAGAAAGTTTTACCATTACCGGCACATCTGCCTTCTTCTTGACGGCACCGGTAACCGCTGCTGCCATGATCGGATCGGTTCCGAAAGCCACCCCGCCCTTTTTGACATTCGGACACGATATATTCACTTCTATTCCTGCAACCCCCGCAACACCGGCCAATCGCGCAGTAATCTCTTCATATTCAGCCAGTGAATCACCGAGTATGTTGACGATTACCGGAACATTCAAGCCTTGAAGATACGGCATCTTCTCGGTAATAAACCGATCCACTCCAACGTTTTGCAGGCCGATGGCGTTAAGCATGCCGCAGGCTGTTTCAACTATTCGGGGCGGAGGATTGCCAACCCGGGGATACAGAGAAATCCCCTTAACAATGACAGCCCCGAGATGATGAAGATTCATCAAGCCCTCAAATTCCCTGGCGTATCCAAAGGTTCCCGAAGCAGTCATCACCGGATTGGCAATCTCCAGAGAACCAATATTCACCCGCAGGTCCGGCTGATTTTTATCTCTTGGCATCATATAGTCCATTGCAGTTCCTCCGCGTCATAGACCGGTCCATTCAAACAGACATGGGTGTAGGTGCCGTCTTTCGCCGGCCGACTGCAGCCAAGGCAGGCTCCCATCCCACAGGCCATGACGCTTTCGACAGACACTTGACAGGGGATGCCTTGAGACTGACATATCTTGCCCACTCTCGCCATCATCGGTTCAGGCCCGCAGGTATAGACGGTACAACCAGGCGGCAAAGCAGACTGCATTATCTCGGTAACGAAGCCATGATGTCCAAGCGACCCATCATCAGTTGCGGTCAAAAGTCGGAGCCCCAGCCGTCTAAAATCCTCAAGGAGGTGCTCAAGTTCATTCTTCTCCCGAGCCCCAAGAAGTATCAGATCATCGGAACACTTTCTCTTAAGCCGACAGTTTTCTTTCGCCAGAAAAAGCATCGGTGCAATCCCCAAACCTCCACCGACAATGATTGCCGGTCCATTAAGCCCAAGCCGAAAGCCACGGCCCAAAGGTCCCAATACGGAAACTTCCTGATCTTTTTTCACCTGGGAGAGGATTTCCGTACCCCTGCCGACCACCTTGAAGTAGATTTGTATTCCGCCTCCTGAACTTGTCTGATGGATGGAAAATGGTCTGCGCAGAAGGGGATCTTTACCAGTTGCCGTGCGGATCATGACAAACTGCCCTGGTTTGGCACTGACTGCAATTTGCGGACAATGGAGGGTGAGCCGAAAGTTCTTGTTGGCGAACTGCTCAATTCGAGCGACAGTCGCTTTTTCCTGGTATTGTGACATACACACCTATACAATTGATGAGATTCTTACAACGTTGGCCCAAATGATATCGCTTTATCTATGATAGCATCTTGAAATTATGCACTCCAATGAACATCAATGCATGTTATCCTCTTGAAGACCTATTTTATATCTCTATCGACTTTTCCATGTGAATTTAAATAAGATATCACCACCATGATGACCGAGACCTCCATTCTTATTTTTTCAGCCTTATTTGGTGCTGTAGTCGGCAGTTTTCTCAATGTCGTCATCCTCCGGCTCCCTGAGCCGGGTCAGTCAATCGCCTTTCCAGCATCGCACTGCCCCCAATGCAGTTCCCCCCTGCGCTGGTTTGAAAACATTCCGATCCTCAGCTATATCATTTTGCTTGGCCGTTGTGGACATTGTAAAAATTCAATATCGCTGCAATATCCCCTCGTAGAACTACTAATGGCCATTGTCACTGCTGCTCTTGTCCATCGCTTTCAGCTCTCTTTGGCTACCGCCGGCTATTTTGTTTTCTCTGCCGCACTCCTGATCATTATCTTTATCGACATCCGGCTTCAGATCATTCCTGATGTGATAAGCCTGCCAGGAATAATCCTAGGTTTTATTTTCTCCTTGGTGAGCGACACAGTAACATGGCAGAGCTCACTTATTGGCCTACTTGCAGGCGGCGGTGTCCTTTATGCTGTGGCCTTGTCCTATGCCTTTCTCCGGAAAATAGACGGGATGGGGGGAGGAGACATTAAGCTCTTGGCAATGATTGGTGCCTGGTTGGGATGGCAGGCACTCCCCTTTGTTATTCTCATGAGTTCGGCTACCGGTTCAATTATAGGAATAATTGCCATGCGAAGCCAAAAAAAGGGGGGGCAAACCCGTATCCCCTTCGGCCCATTTCTTTCCTTGGCAGCCTTGGTACATGTTTTCTTCTCAGAAGACATTTTGTTATATTATTCTCTCTACCTCAACGGACAGTGGCCCTGACCCGGTGGCACCGAAAAAACGAGGTAATTAATAATCCCCTCTTGAGAGCAAGAAAACCTTTCAAACGCACCAATCGCCTCTCAATTTTATAGCTAGTTTTTTCCCCTCTTCCATGGCTTCTCCCCCTTGCCTCTTGCTATGACCATAACCTGGATAGCGATGTCTGAACCAAGAATTTTCACGCCGCATCATTTTCCCCCGTAATTGAAGAATAAGCCCGATAAAGCGCCAAGGCTCCTTTTGCGGATGGAGAAAGACAATTGGTTTGTTGACTTCACTGCCATATAATACAAGGCGCCTCTTCAGTGTCCAATAATGTAATCGCCAATACGACCTGCAAGAGATAAACGGTATAATTTTTTTTCCGCCACAGACATCTCTGCCATAGCGATCAAGAAAATCGAGCACAGGCCCGCTAGGGTGATAGGACCACGTCGGCCCGGCCAAAATGATGCAGTCCCAGGTACCAAAACAATTTGCAGCTAAGGGCTTGATGGTCATGCGCTTTTGGAAGAAAGTCATGGCCATAGCAATTGCCAGGCGAATATTGCTTCTAAAAGGAAACTCATAGGGATTAAGCGGTTCAAGCCGCTCCTGGCTGACCTCAACCCCTCCACTTTCTAAGCCGTAAATGAACTTCTTCAACAGCGTTTTAGTTTGCTGGGTGTATGAATAATAAACTATGAGCACACGCTTTTTAGGCAAATGAATTCCCCAGTTTTTAACTTTTGCTCGCTGCCGGTCATTTCTTAACCTACTCCCCTTTTAACAAAAAAAAAAGCCCCCGACAAGTCGGGGGCTTTTTATCTCAGCAATGAGTAAAACTACTGATGACCTTCTACCTCATGTTCAACTTTAACGGCAATTTTGTAAAGAATGGTGACTATAAGAAAGCCGGTAGCCCATATTCCCAGGGTTATACCTATCTCGTTGGCAGTTGGATAATACTCAACAACTTCATTGAGCGGATTCACAACCAGACCACCCATGACAAACCCAAGCCCTTTATCAAGCCATAGAGCGAAAAAAATCATGAGACAACCAACGCCGACCCAGACATCGTTAAATACATCTTTTATTTTCATGTAGCCAAAAAGGGCGAGTCCACCAAAACAGAGGAAAACCGAAGTCCACATGAACGGAACGAGATTATTATAGACATGGCCATGATGTTCAAGGCCGAAAAAGAGATACTCAAGGGAATGCTTGTGTCCGGGAATATTTGAATACCAACCAACAAAGAATTCCAAACCGACAAAAAAGGCATTGATAATTGCCGCATACATGATAATCGTTGTCAGCTTTTTGATCGCCTCAGTACCGGCATCGAAATTGGCTATCCGCTTCATGACCAGACATGCAATAACAATCAAAGCCGGGCCGGCTGCAAAGGCGGAAGCTAGAAATCGCGGAGCGGTGATCGCCGAAAGCCAGAAATGACGGCCAGGCAAACCGCAATAAAGCATTGCCGTTACGGTATGGATCGAGACCGCAAAGGGTAAAGAAAGATAGACGAAAAAATATACCCATTTCGGGGGCTTGACCTGCTTTCGTTCGGCGGTGAGGATAACCCAGCCGCAGATAATATTCAGGCCGAGATAGCCAAGCAATACCACCATATCCCAGAAGAGCATGGAATTGGGGGTCGGGTGCAGAATCATATTAAGTCCACGCAACGGCTGGCCAATGTCTGCCATGATAAACATCAGGCACATAACGATGGAGGCTATCGCAAGAAATTCGCCTAGGATGGTAATTCTCCCAAATGCCTTGTAGTTATGAATATAATAGGGAAGAACCAACATCAAGCCTCCCGCCGCGACACCAACCAGAAAAGTAAACTGGGAAATATATAAGCCCCAGGACAAATCACGTCCCATACCGGTCAGGTGCATACCATAGAGAAACTGTCTGAGATAACAGATTCCTCCTACCGCGATGAATGCGCTCAAAAATGCAAGCCACATCCAGTAGTTAGAGTTTCCTTTTAATGCTTTTTCTATCATGACACCCTCACACTATGTAAAAGACTGACGGTTGGGTTCCAAGGGCTGCTGACCGTTGGATGGTATGCTCCTTATCAAGAATCCGGCAAATCTCTGATTGAGGATCATTAAGATCACCAAAGACTATCGCCCCTACTTCCTTGACTGCCTCTACACATGCTGGTTCTTTACCAAGTGCCAGACGTTCCCCACAGAAGTTGCATTTCTCAACAACACCGCGCATTCTTGCGGGAAAATTCGGATTTAATTCCTTGATAAAAGGCTGCGGATCCATCCAGTTGAAACTTCTCGCCCCATAGGGACAGCCCATCATACAAAACCGGCAACCGATACAACGATGGTAATCCATAGCGACGATTCCAGTCTTTGTGTCTACAAAGGTTGCCTTGGTTGGGCAAACTCGAACGCAGGGTGGCTGATTGCAGTGGTTACAGAGAACTAGAAAATCGTTTTCCCTGGCGATTTTTGATGAATGGTTGGTAGATTGATCAATAAAAGCGTTGGCATATGGCGTTTTCCATATCCACTTGATCTCGCTTTTTTTATTATCAATCTTCGGAATATTGTGTACTTTATTGCACACAGCCATCACCTTCTCAAGAAGCTCGGGACGACCATAAAGTTTACGCATGTCGATGAGCATGCCGAGGCGCACTCCCTTCGGGGCTGCTTCTCCCCCATGCGCAGCAGCGGGCACACTGGTGGTAGCTTGCCCTTTACCTGCAGAGGCTAAAGCCGGCGGCGCTGCCGTCAGATTGACAACAACCGGAGCGCTCATGCCCGCAAGAACAGTTACTCCGGCGATTTTTAAAAATTTTCTTCTTTGCTTATCCATTAGTTTGTCTCCTTCTTTGCCGCCGCTACACTCGGGGTCAAATGACAATCCCAGCAAAAGGGTGTGACAGATGTGTAAACATGACAGGAGTCACAGAATTTCTCCTTGTTCGTATGGCAAGCCATACACGCAGTCTGCAAACCTTTGCGATATTCCTTTCCTCCTGCAGTCACTGTGGCGCGATTTCCGTTACGAAGAACGTCATCTCGCCATTCATTGAGCAGTACCATATGATTGGCACGCATTTCTGCCGCAGGCTTCACACACTCTTTTTGTCCCCCAGGCGGCAGTTCAACTTTTGGTACTGTGCTTGCCGTCGAGAACGCATTAAACCAGAGCGGGAAGGTTATCAACAGGACGAAGATGATAAGTCCCGGTATTATTGTGCCTTTATTGTACATTACCATTACTCCTATGTTCTGTTCAGGATTGTCTAAAGCATGGTACGGAGGCCTTCATCAAGCTCACCGCGTGTTTCACCCTCTTGAACAATCGCATTGGCAACCAACTCACTCAGCCCGCAGACCCCGACTTCGGGATTCCAGTAGTTCATAAGGGAGGTCAGTGTCGCCCTGTCGATTGCACATACACAGGACAGCATGTTCACACCATGTTTCTCGTGAACATATTTCACTGCATTGGCACGCGGCAATCCTGCACGCATTCTCAGTTCCATAATCTCGTCAGTATTGAGACCGGTCCCGGAACCGCAGCAGAAGGTCTGTTCACGAATAGTATTCTCCGGCATCTCAACCCAATCAACAACGTGATCGAGGATATAGCGTGGTTCGTCAAGAAGCCCCATGGCCCGTGAGGTATTACAGGAATCATGAAAGGTCGCCTTGACATGACTATTCCGGCTCTTATCGAGTTTAATCTTGCTGTTTTTAATAAGATCAGCGGTAAATTCGCTTATGTGCACCATTTTTGTCGATGCTGCATTGTCAAAGACAGTGCCGGTAATCGGAGATTTAGGGATTTCCAGGAAATCGGCAGGGCCGTTCATGGTATCCATATACTGATGCACAACACGCCACATGTGTCCACACTCACCGCCGATGATATACTTCACACCGAGACGCTTGGCCTCAGCATACATCTTGGCGTTGAGTTTCTTCATGGTCTCATTGTTGGTAAAAAGACCGAAGTTGCCACCCTCAGAGGCATAGGTAGACCAGGTATAGTCGAGACCTATAGCCTCAAAAAGAATCATATACCCCATCGCGGTATAGAGTCCTGGTTCAGCGAAGACGTCGGCAGAGGGAGTTATAAAAAGGATTTCCGCACCCTTTCTATTAAAAGAAATATTCGGTTTCACCCCGGTAAGATTCTCGACGTCATCGACGAGAAACTCGACGTTATCCTTGAAGGTATGGGGCTGCAAGCCCATGTGGTTGCCAGTTCGGTTGGAGTTGGAGGCCGGCTCGAGAATCCAGTTGATACCTATCCCGACCAGATGCAGCAACTCCCGTATCATCATGGTGACTTCGGCGGTGTCTATGCCGTAGGGACAGAACACCGAGCATCGTCTGCACTCGGTACACTGATAGGAGTACATGAACCATTCTTTCAAAACCGCTACGGTCATCTCTCTGGCACCGGCCATTTTTCCAAGAATCTTTCCGGCCAGTGTGAAATCGTTGCGGTACACCGAGCGCAAGAGTTCTGCCCGGAGTACCGGCATGTTTTTCGGATCACCGGTGCCGAGAAAGAAATGGCACTTGTCGGCGCATGCACCGCAGCGAACACAGCAATCCATGAAAATTTTCAGAGACCTGAATTTCTCAAGTCGCTCTTTGAGGCCTTTGAGAATGATCTCTTGCCAGCCTTCCGGAAGTTTCCAGTCTTCATCCTCGGGAGACCACTCCCGGGCATTAGGGAAGTGAAGCCCTGACTGCTTATTGAGATATTCAACTTTGTCTTTTTTGGCAGGGTAGGCATAATTCCCGGATTTAAAAACCACCGGGATGTCCATCCAGTCCCTGGTAGGTATCGCTCCTGTCGCCAAGGATGGTCCCTGCACTACGCTTTTCGATAATTGTTGTAATTTTGGAACTGCCATCGTAACTCTTCCTCTTAAGCTAGTATTGGGTCAATAACCGTATTATTCATCCTTTGCCGGGGAAAGCTCCTTTTCAACCGGGATCCCCGCATCCACCATGAACTCGCGGAACTCATCTTCATAACCGGCGTAGGAGTGCGGTAGAATCCTAGGGTTCCAGGGATTCTCGTGGCGCACTGCCCGACTATTGTTCTTCAGATTCCTGGTTGGACTGAGAAACACTCCGGCGAAATGCATGAGCTTGCTGAAGGGGAAATAAGCTAGCAGAACGCATACCAGGAACACATGGATGTAGAAGATGGGACCAATTTGTGCACCTATGGTCGGAGACAAGGAGACCAAGCCAACTGTGAGCTGTTTGATATTTACGATATCAATGTCGGTTCGAAGAAAGAAACGCATGAGAATTCCGCTTACGGCAACGGCAAATATCAAAACTAGTGGAAAGTAATCGTTCATCAAAGAAATATAGCGTACATGGCGGGTAATCAACCTTCTGCCGAACAGCAGGAGACACCCGGCAACCAATCCAACATCGCTCATATACCAGGTAGGTGCACCAACCTCGAAGATACCGTCAATGAATTCCCACCAGCCGATCCAGGCAGGAACCGGATCAAGAAAAAGGCGCATATGGCGAACGACAATAGACAAGAATGAATAGTGGAAAATAAGAGCGAATACCCACAGCCATTTTGAGGATTCATAAGTGATGTGTGGTCCATCATAAATTTCCGACTTGGTGTTTCTGAAAAGAGACCGAAAGGTTACTATTTCTAAAAACATTCTCGCCACCACTTCGGCATTCGTAGAGGGGGCTTCAAGCTTGTTTTGTTTGATAAAATCCAGCGATTTTCCTTGTCCGCAGGTAGTCTGTATCGGAAATGGTACGGGCGATTTCGCCCATTGCACCACCCTGTAGACACTGCCGCCAAGGAAGATCATCAAGGCCAGATACGGCAGGGCGACACCAAACAAATAGGGCATCCCCGGTATCTGAGATCCGAGCCAAGCAATCAGTATCAACGCAATGACTGCCAGGAATGAGAAGGCATACTTCATTTCTTACCTCGCTTCAATTGAACTGTTTTGGAAACCATGCAATCGAAAAAAAGCCGGCTGCTTCCAGCATGGTGACCAGTTAAATACCGTTAACCTCTTTTAAAGTCTTTTATTGTCTTCAGGCAGCAGCTTTGATGGACACCTGCTATCTGTTAATATGTGACTCCCCGACCTGATTTCAGCAATTCGAACCTGATACAGCCGCTCGCGAAATTGCATGTAAATGTCAAAAGCTGCGAGCATCGCCAAGTCGACGGCAAACTCAAAATCATATAATTCCTGGACCAAATGTTTGCGTTCTTTGTCAGAGGCAAAGACCTCCCGTGTGATATGCTTTATCGCATTCAACGGTGCCACAGCCTGGGATGGGGAAAACTCTTGTACTGACCGAATGCTCATAATTTGCTCAAGAGGGGCAATGAACTCCCGAGAATCCGCCCCCCCAACCAACAAGGGAAAAAGCCTGTTCAACGCTTCTCGGATATTACCTCCGACAGGATTGGCAAATTGATCACGTTCCTTGACAAAAAAACCTGACGATATATAGGTAGAAAGAGCATATTCTACCCACTTATTAACTATTTTTTCCTTGTGGTTCCGGAAACCTTCCGCAATATCCATGCAAATACAACCTGTGATTAAGAAATTATTTTTCTGAGAACGATCGACAGAAAGAACACGAACGAATGAATGACCATTCACAAATTGACATCTCTAGCACCTTTTTCCCTCTTTTTCAAGAATATTTTTGTCATGCTCAACACGCTCAAAATACTGTAAAAAGAAGGGCCTCGGGCCATTTCACAATCTTGGAAGGCGACTGATATCACCAACAATATTTACAGCCTCTCGAATATAAGGATCCTCCTTGACATTCTTCAGCCAAATTTCCTTGGGGTCACCCTTTTCATCTTCAGATTCATCAAACTCACCGCCCTCTCCCCGCTCCTCCCGGTATTTGCGATAATGGGCACCAATCTTTTCCCTCACAAGCCGTGATTCTTGTCGTTGATTGCGCATGTCCTCAAGATCGATAGGCATAACGCTATGTTCAGCCCGATACGCGGCTTTGACCGCCTCTTCAGCGATAATATTCAGGCCCTCATCTTTTTTTCCTCGCTCCTGACTCAACCGGCGAAGCCCTTCAAGGTCAAAAGGTTTGTCATTCCAAGGAGAAAATTTAATAGGCTCGATGGAATCCCAAGGCAGGGAATAATCGAGATAACGTTCTCCCGACTTAATATGTTCGAAAAGATTCGGCAGAATAATGTCAGGCTCAACCCCCTTATACTGAGTAGAGCTTCCATTAACCCGATAAAATTTTTGAATCATTACTTTCAATGCCCCTAAATCGTCATATTTACTCATGTGGAGCAAAGGTATATTGTCATTGAGATCGATTATCGTCTGCACCGTGCCCTTGCCGTGGGTATGTTTACCCCCGACAATTACGGCCCGACGGTAATCCTGTAGGGCAGCGGCGACAATCTCAGATGCCGATGCAGAAAACTTGTTGACCAGAACCACCAGAGGGCCATGATAATACTCTTTCTCATCGGTATCGCTGAGGATTTTTTTATCACCAAAGCTGTTTTTGACCTGGACAACCGGCCCGGATTTAATGAAAAGACCTGCTATATCAACAGCATCAACCAGGGCTCCACCGCCATCATCGCGTAAGTCCAGAACAATGCCATCAACGTTTTCTTTCTTTAACTCGACAATCTCCTTGAGGGTATCATCGGTCGAATTGCGGCCCTTGGAACCATTGCGGATTCCCTCAAAATCACGGTAAAAACTAGGAATATAAATGTAGCCGGTTTTTCGACCACCGGGCGATTCAATAATAGTACTCTTGACGAATGTTTCCTCTATTTGTACTACATCTCTAACTATTTTAATAACCTGAGTGCCTCCGTCGATTTTTTTGACCTTCAGAGAAACCGCTTTGCCCTTCGGCCCGCGAATGAGCCGAACTGCGTCCCGCAACCGCATGTCGGTGATATCCACAGGCTCTTCGCCTTCCTGTGCCACCTGCAGAATGATATCCTCTGCCTTAAGCGTACCTTGTCTGGCAGAGGCGCTGCCGGGAATTATTCGAATAACTTTGATAAAACCATCGTCTTCCCGAAGAAGTGCCCCAATGCCTTCAAGGCTGCCTCGCATACTGATATCAAATTGTTCTTTGCCCGCCGGCGGTATATAATTGGTATGTGGATCGAAGGCTCTGGTTATACAGTTGAAAAATCTGTCGTAATGATCCTGCAGGGTTTCTTGGCGAAGACGCTGGAAAAAGGTCTTGTTGCGTTTGCTGACTTTAGTGAGTGCCTCTTGCCACAACTCCTCTTCGCTCTTTTTCTTCCCCACCTTTTCCTTGTCCTTGGGTTTAACCTGCTCCTCTTCCAGATCAAGAAATTGTGAAATAACCTGAGCTTTGAGTATTTTTCGCCATCGCTCCTTTAATTCTGTAATATTTTCAGCAAAATCGGTTTTCTCAGGATCGGTTTCGTAGGCCTCTTTTTTTCCGACATCAAAGTTGCCGACCATCAGGTCCCCAGGGCCGACAGGAATCTTTACGATATTGTTGGCCAGCATGGCTTCAGCCGCCTTCTGCACCAGATCAATTTTCTCGTTGAAAATATCGTATCCGGTGTCCGGCAGGGTGATACGACCGTTTGCCAGATTATCATCAATATATGGTGCGAAAGCGGAAAGTTGCTCAACATCTTTTTTAAGCAAAAAACGTTTTTGATAATCCAACTGCTTTATATAGAGATAAAAAGCGGCATTGGCCAAGTCATCATTGACCACCTTGTCACTGAAGTGAAAACCAGGTAACTGTTTGCTCAAAAGATAACCAATAAATCTGTTACGCTTTTGGTCAACTTTGCCAGCCTCACTAGGGGCAGCATTGGATACCTGAGACAGGAACAGGAAACAGAGCAAAAGCTGGAAAACGAGGAAATTGCGTATAATTTTCATAATTCCTAGGCCCGATAAACGGGATTTTTTATAATACCCCTGACTGGGTATAAGTCACTTCACGAAAAAATATTCCAAAAAAAACATGCGAATATTTTTTCCAAGAGACCAAAAGAGGGAGTTCGGCTACCAAAAACAGTCAATATTTTTCCAACAAGAGATAACAGAACAACCAAACAAATACTATGACAAAGACATCTCCATATAAAATTACCAAAGGTTTTTTGTGATTTGTTCGAAAAATAATGCTATGACAACCCAGCTTTCACTCGTTAACGGTAACAAGTTCACTTACCAAATAAATTCAACAGCCTGCTCTTCGTCAGGTACCATGGATGTTTCTGTTTTCGGACATCATTAAATCGATAGGCAAACAAAGGGCGGCAATTCCAGCAAATCTCCCAGCTAGGTCAATGCCGAGTTCTGCTGCAAAAACCTGTAATTCTCGGTAGCTGCAGTTGATTATTGATGGTCGTTTCCCGTCGTTTACCAAAGCGAACTCAGTTGCGAGGAAAACTTGAAGAGCGTTCGCTGTTTGCCTGCGCACTTCACCCGGGTCAATCTTCTGCCGCAGACAGAAGGTACAGAATCGCCGATAATTGATGATCGATCGGCCGAGTCCCCGGTATGATTCATTCCCACAGTTGGCATGCTGCAAATCTCTTAAGACAATCTCAGAGAATCGTTCAATCGCTGCTTTTAGAAGACTGTCGAGCTGATCTTTATTGAGAGTTGCGCTTGGCCCCTCTTTTGCCCGAGTGAGATAATAAATGGATGAATGTAATGCAATTTCAGGAGTTTCTCCGGAGTGCCTGACCAGGAACCACTCATTCTCCAAGATTTCGTTCAGGTTATCGCCCATCTTCTTCTTTGGTCAGACCAAACAACTCGCGCACTATGGTTACTTTGAGATCGCTGTTGTCACGCCCAGCACATGATTCACTCTTCAGGTACATCAAAGGATCGTGGAGAATTTTTGCAACCATGGCCTCTGCCATCCTGGCGAAAGTCTTCCTGTCGACCTCAGCTATCTGAGGCATCCTTGATAAGGTACGATCTAGCTCTCCAAGAGCGATCTCATCCATTTTTTTCTTTAAGGCCTGGATGGTCGGGGTTACCGCTACCCCTTGATACCAGCGCTGAAACTTGAGTGTTTCCTCATCAACAATTCTGTCCGCCTTTACCGCCTCTTTGTCGCGCTCTGATTTGTTAATCTCGACGACATTGCTGAGATCGTCAATATCATAAAGGTAAACATTGTCAATTTCTAAAAGTCGCGGATCAAGGTCACGGGGTACTGCGATGTCAATGAAAAAAAGAGGGCTATTCATACGCGCCCGCATAACCGATTTGACTTCATCCTTATGGAGAATAATGTCTGTAGCACCGGTGGAACTGATAATGATATCGACATATTCCAGCTGTGAGACTAGTTCCTCAATGGAAACAGCCTTACCTCGAAAACGTCTTGCCAAATCAATTGCTCTGGCCAAGGTGCGGTTGGCAACGATCACCTCACCAACACCCTGCCCAACCAAATGTTCGGCGGCAAGTTCCGCCATTTCTCCGGCACCGATGAGCAGAACCTTTTTGTCTTTAAGATTACCGAAGATTTTCTTGGCTAGCTGCACTGCAGCATAACTAATCGAAACGGCCGAGGACCCAATAGCCGTTTCAGTACGCACTCTCTTGGCGACGGAAAAAGATTTGTGGAGCAATTTATTAAGCAAAGGCCCAGTACAGCCCAAACGGGCGGCGTGTCGATACGCCTCCTTCAACTGGCCAAGTATCTGTGCCTCGCCAACCACCATCGAATCAAGGCTTGCGGCGACCATGAATAAATGATGAACGGCTTTCTGGCCGTAGAGCAAATAAAGGTATCGCTGCGCCTCATCACGTGAAATCCGATCTCCGAATATAAAATCGATTATGTTCTCTTCGACATTGGAGAGCGGATCAGCTACCAGGAGCAACTCAACACGATTGCAGGTGGAAAGTAGGTAGTATTCGCGCAGGCCGGGAATATTCTTCAATGCAGCAAGCGGTTCATCGTAACCACCGGACAGGGCAATTTGCTCGCGTATTTCGACCGGAGTGTTTTTATGATTTACCCCTAGCAAGATGATGTTTTCACCTGGCATAACTATGCACGCCTCCAAGCAAATATGTCACGCCCCACAGTGTAAAAATAACTGCAGCAAAACCAATCACCGCCATAACTGCAGCCCTCTTGCCGCGCCAGCCGACGGAAAATCGTTGGTGGATTTGAACCAGATAGAGAAACCAGGTTATCAATGACCAGGTCTCTTTGGGGTCCCATTGCCAGTAGGTTCCCCAAGCCTGCCTAGCCCAGATCGAACCGGTGACGATACCGATTGTCAGAAAGATAAAACCCGTGGTGAGGCAATGATTATTCAATTGATCAAGAGAATCAAGAGAGGGAAAGCGGGAAAAAAAATAACCAAATTTTTTACTCTTGAGTTCCCGCTCTAAAAGCAAATACATCAGACCCCCGCAGAATGCGAGCGAGAGAAAACCGTAAGCAATAAGCGATACACCACCATGAATAGGCAGCCACACACTCTGTAAGGCAGGCAGCAGAGGGTCAATGTTTTTTTCGGAAAACGACGAAATGACGACAAGACAAAAAATTAGTAAGGAAACAAAAGTACCGAAGTTTTTAACTGTGTGTCGCCATCTGAAAGAAAGATACGCCCAGGTCGTGGCCCAGGCGAAAAAGAACACCGCTTCGTGCTGCGAGGTTATCGGGGTATGACCGGCAAGAGCAAAGCGTAATAGGATATACAGGGTCTGAAGAAGCCCAGAGACAACCATGATGATCCGGGCAATTTTCTGTATCTCTTTATTTTGACTAACAAAATAAACAATATAGGCGGCGGTGCTCACAAAGGCAATGCCTAGAACCGCCTGAAAAAGGAGATAAGTGAATTCTTGCATGGGTATCCCAGTGTATAAGAGTGTCAGGCAAGGCGGTTGACTGCCAGGCGAGCTATATCATTACCTTGATTTATCGTGCTTTTCCAGAAACTGCCGCACCAGGGCAACTGCATCTATATCCTCAGGAAGTTCTCGTAGGAGCAACATTTGCAACTCGAACCAATTTGCCTCAAGCAGCAAATCAATCACCCCTTTACTCAACAACCTGCTGAACAACTCGGAGTATCGCGCAGTTTCCTCTTCCCCTCCTCCTCCAAGCAGCCTTTCCCTGACAAGGGAAAGAAGATCGACCACTGCCTCGTATTCTGGTCCGATTTCTTCTTCCAGTTGCTCCCGAATTTTCTTTGCCAAGGCCGGACTTCCACCCCCTGTGGAGATGGTTATCAACATTTTTCCACGGCGAAAGTGCGCTGGGACATGGAAGTCACTGCCGCCAGGGTCATCAGCACTGTTGAGAATAACGGCGGACCTTATGGCCTCTTTTTTTATCCGAAGCTGAACGTCACTATCATTGGTGGCAGCAAACACCAGAAATGCTCCATTCAGGTCTCCTTCGACATACCCCCTTTGCAGCCACTCGATTTTTTTTTGGTCAGCCAGAATGCGCAATTCCGCTTCAACAGTCGGACTGATGACACGGATGCGTGCTTCGGCCTGGAGGAGACCTTTGGCTTTTCGAAGGGCGACCACACCACCTCCAACTACCACGCAGAGTCGTTTGTCTATTTTTAAATTAACTGGATAATAAGGCATAAATGTCTTTTATCGCTTCGAACTCCCTGCCAAGTTGATCAAACCTTTGCCAAAGAGCAATAGCTTTTATCACTGCAACGATCTGATAAGTGTCACTGTTTGTGACGCAAGCGGTTGACTATAATTGTTTTTTCTTTACCGTCCCGTTTGATGGTCTGCTTTTTTATAGCAATATCGAAATCTTTTTCAGCAAGTTTGAGAAACTTCGACAAACTCTGTCGAGTTGCATCGTGGGCTAAAAAAATCGTGCCATCCGGTTTCAAAAGGGTAGAAAAAATATTCAGCAATGGTTGAAAAAAAACGTCCCGAAAAAGGATTTCCGCGCCGACTAAGACGTCAAAGGGTCCAAGTGCCTGGGGTTTAAGCCAATCAAAGTGAACAAACTGTATCCCCTTTAAGCCAGATGCCGCTGCACTCACCCGTTGAAAATCCATGATGATATCTTCATAGTCGCTCATCGTCACCGTGTAACCAGCGGCGGCAGCGGCGAGACCTGGGGCCCCGAGCCCGGCGCCGAGTTCCAGAAGCTGTTTGCCTTCTGTGTCCTTTTGGCTACCAAGAACGTAAGCCAGAACCATGGCTGCGTCCCAAAGCTTAATCCAAAAGGGAAATTCAGATACATTGGCCAACGGGTCCTTGCCGCCCAGAAATTCCTCAAGATCGGCAATTTTTAGAAGTCGGAGTCGTTTGTCACCAATCTCCAACCTGTCAAACGTCAATTTGTATTGATCTCTGATACGGTTGTATATCAGTCGTTCCGGCTCGGGAAGAGTTCGAATATCCATTATATTTTGTATATGATTGGATTAACGGCAAAGCAGCAGACGCGCCAAAATACTGAAAAAGTACTTCCCTGTCAATCATCAACCCTTCAGCGAACATTTTTGGATTATCGACACCACTCAGTTAAGTAAGCTACGAATATCTTTTTCAAGGACGGTATGGTTAATATACCCTGTGTATTTTTTCACAACATTACCGGTTTTATTGACTAGAAATGCCACGGGAATACCGTATATCCCGCCAAAATCATTGGTAGTCTTTGACTGTGCAAGAAGTACGGGATAATTAATGGCCTTTTTCTCTACAAATTTTGACACAACAGCCGATCCCTGCTGATCAACGGACATACCGATTACGGAAAATCCGGCATCAGCCATATCCCCATGCAGTTTTATGAGCACGGGAACCTCCTCCAGGCAGGGTGGGCACCAGGTCGCGAAAAATGTCAACAACAGGACCTTGCCCTTAAAAACACTTGAGTCAACAATCTTCCCATCACGTACACTTTCAAGTGCAAATGCTGGCATTTGGGTGGCTGCAATGATTTTCCCGGGCAATATTAAATCACCCAATGTCACCAGAAAAGCCAGAATGGCAAAGACATTTATCCACAGTTTTTTCATTATTGAACTCCCGGGAAGATTCCATTATTGTTTAATATATGATATAGTCTTGAGACAATTTATCCCATATTCCTTGAAAGTCAACAACGGGCAAGAAAGCTAAAAAGGGTTACGACTCAGGCTTTGTTGCCAAATTGCTCAGTTTCCTATATTATAATAGCTTTTTGCCTGTACTCTGGGTAAATGGTTTTGCTACGTCTTGGGAAATGCTATAAGCATTTACTGTTTTTAGTCCCACAGAAAAATTATTTGGCCCCTTAGAGATTCGTTTCTTGTTTTTTATTAACGAATTTCGTTAAGGTACTTATTTCCCTTAAGGGGGGACTGAAAAGGTGTGCCCTACACGGGGTATCATAAAAAACCCCGCTTCGGGCTTAGGATATTTATGAAACGTTTTATTGCGATTTATTCCACTAAGAAATGCCTCAGCAAGATTCTGGCATTCTTTCTCCTAGGTATTTTTCTGCCATCTGCTGGAGGAGCCGAACTTGTCGATAAAGTTGTGGCCGTTGTCAACGATGAGGTTATAACTCTCTCTGAAGTAGAAGAAGAAACCGAAAGGATATTTCAAACCTTGGCCAAAGAGTCATCCGGCCAGGCATTAGCCAACTCCATGGCTGAAGCCCGGGAAGCCACCCTCAATGGACTAATTGATCGCCGCCTTATTAATCAGCGGGCAAAATTGACCAACATTACCGTGACCGACGAAGAACTTGCCGCCGCCTTAGACAGCACGCGTAACCGAATGGCCCTCAACCCTACAGAGTTCAGAAAAAAACTTGAACGTTCGGGTATGACCGAGGAAACCTTAAAAAAACAGCTTCGCGATCAGGTTCTGCAAAGTAAGATCGTCAGCCTTGATGTTCGCGCCAAAATAGTCGTCACTGATGAAATGATTCGCAATTATTACAATGAACAGCATACCGCCAAAACAGAAAAGGGCAATCTCTACCTCCTGCAGATGGGATTCCAGTGGAACCCAGAGGTTACCGAACCGGAAAAAAAACAAGAAGAAAAAGCCGAGGCTAAAAAACGAGCTGACCGTGCCCTTGAGTTGGTGAATGAAGGTCAGGATTTCAAGGCCACTGCAAAAGAATTATCCGACTTACCCTCGGCCATTGATGGCGGCGATCTGGGCATTCTCAATCTCGATGATTTGGCCCCGTCAATGCGAACAGCCATTGCCGCTTTACAACCTGGAGAGTTAAGTAAAATAATTGAAACATCTGATGGTTACCAATTTTTCAAGCTGCTGTCGGCAAAAGACGAATCAGTTACTGCATCCTCCTCTTATGAAAAGGCGAAGGATGAGATAAGGGAAAAACTCTATGAAGAAAAACTAAAAGCAGCTTATTCTGATTGGGTGAAAAAACTTAAAGAGAGCGCTTATATCCAAAAGCTATAACCTCAACTTAAAAAACGGCACCTTTTATGATACCCTTTGCAGGGTACTCTTTTCAGTCTCCCCTTGAGAGGGATTTAAGTCATTTAACGAGATAGTTTTTGCAAATAACGCACAAATATTCTTTCTACGTGACGAGTGACTAACCATTTTATTTTTAAAAATTAATTATGCCACCTCATTCCAATGACATGGTCACCTTACCTCTCGGAGAACTGCTCCGTGAAACTCGAATCAAACAGGGCCTTGACATAGAGTCCGTCGCCGAAGGAACAAGAATATCACCAAAGAATCTCCAGGCTATTGAAGATGGTAATTTTGCGGCACTACCGGCGGAAGTATTTACCAGAGGGTTCTACACTCTCTACGCCAGACACCTCGCTCTTGACCCCAAAGAAATACTAACACTTTACGCGCAGGAGCGAAAAATCCTGCCAAAGGAAACACCCTACAAAACCCCTCCGCCCAACAGACTCGCGGAGAACATGAAAAATCTTGCTGACCGCCCGAGCTCATTGCCCTTTGCATATTTCGGTTTCGTGCTCTTGCTTCTGCTCTCGTTTGGTGCTTTTCTATGCTGGTATTTTTCCTGGAACCCAGCCTCATACCTCAGCATCAAATTGCGCAGTTTCGATGCTATCCAGCAGGTTGAGCAAGTAAAAAGCCAGGGCAGCCAACCAGTTGTGCTGCAATCGATTTTTGCTTTGGCCCAAAGCCGAAAAACAACACCGGCACATCCCACCGACCTAATGAGTCTTTCAAGCCCCTCTACGGCAACAGCAGCCACCACCCAGCCTGATGAGCGGCTTGGAAACCTCCCTTCCTCGGGAATCACCAAATACCATGTCAATGCGGTATTCCAGGAAGAAACAATGATTTCTTTGACAATTGATGATACTCCCCTACGCACTATGACCTTTCAGGAGGGTGAACAGGTGAGCTGGCGTGCTGTTGAAAAGCTCACAATAACTCTTCCGGTTAACACAAGAACGAAAATCTCCCTTAACCAAATCCCGCTCGAATTGCCCAAGCCCGATAAAAATCACATCACCTTAACAATTCCCGAATACCTCCTGAGATAGCCCTGTCTAAGGCACCATGGAAACAGATGCCATCGTCCTGGACTGCAACGATCATGGAGAGTCTGATGTAATCGTCACTCTGTTTAGTCTGGAGGTGGGGAGAATCACGGCCATCGCCAAAGGGGCAAAAAAAAGCCTGCGACGTTTCGTCAACAAGCTGGAACTCTTCAGTTTTCTTCATGTTGTCTGCACAAGAAAAGCAGGCAAAAGCCTCTCCTTCCTTGCGGAGGCCGACCTTCATACGAGTTTTCTCAACATCCGTAAGGACCTGGAACTCTACGCCGTTGCCTCGGTTATCAGGGAATTCCTTCTCGTTGGCATACGGGAAGACGAACCGGACGAGCGGATATTTCATCTCAGCCTCTGGTCCCTGCATAAGCTCGATCTGCTCCAGCAGCCAAGAGCCATTCTCGCCCTCTTTCTTATCCGCTTCTTTGAGTATGTTGGGTACCGACCGGATCTCGAGACATGCGGCAAATGTGCAATTCAAGTCATTCCTCAAAAAAAATACAGCTTTGACCCTAGCCGTGGCAGAATCATCTGTTCAGGCTGCGTCAACAGTTCAACCGAGGGAATATCTCTTTCGCATGGGACCATAAAAATTCTTCGTTCGGCCCAGGACCTGCCGCTTGAGCGACTGCACCGTCTAAAGATTTCCGGAACCATCCTCCAAGAAGCACTTACAATCCTGCATTCTTACGGCAGACACCTGTTTCAAAGGGATATCATTTCGTGGAAGATAATGAAGGTGTGCGGCAAAGGCTAGCTCAGTCAGCAAAACGAATACGCCAAATTCCAAGAGAAGAGCCCGACCAAAACAAAAGAAACGGCAGGCGCAAATGACACCCATTACTACGAACAAGGGGGCACTTCAAACAAGAATAACCTTATCCAAGGTATCGTATTTCTCCACTGTATTCGGTTTTCACTGAGCCATCGGCAAGGCGTAGGATAAGACCGCCACTTCGGTCTAAACCAATTACTTCTGCCTCGTATTGCGGCACGTTCATAACATCGAAACCGAAAATTACGCGTTTTCCAAGGGTATCGGAAAGACGCAGCCATCGATCGAGAAGAAGGTGGAGTCCTTGCCTGCCTGAGAAACCATCGCCTCTCAGGTCACGAGCCTCTTCATAGAGGAGTATGCCGAAGTTAAGGGCCAGCTTTGCGAGAAAGGCAGTTGTGAACTCGGCAAGATCCATACTCCGGCCGAGAATCTGAGCAATACTTGTTGCGGTTGCTTTCAGCTCTGCGGGAAAGGAGGTGTTGTTGATGTTTATGCCGAAACCGACCAGGGCAAACTCCTCCCTATGAACAGGTTCAGTGTAGCTCTCCACTAAAAATCCGGCAAGTTTTTTGCCCTCAACCAGAACGTCGTTGACCCAGCGCACAGAACTCGCTACCCCAAATATCTCGTTCACCGCATCGCAACAAGCAACCCCTGCGGCCAGGGGAATGAAACTGCGCCACTGGGGAAGCAGGGTGTTGGCAAAAACCATACATCCCCAGACTCCGCCCCGCGGTGCATGCCATGAGCGGGCAAATCGCCCCTTGCACCGGCTCATTTCATCGGCGAGGATAACGGTGCCGCTAACCATCGACCGTCCAGTGCCGGCGCATGCGGCAATCAGGCTGCGGGCATGATCCATTGCCCGTGGCAGCTGGTCGTGACTTTCTATGCTCGAACCGACAAAAGCGCCGCGCCGGACTATCTCAGTCAGGTCGTACTCTACACCGGCATGTTGCAACGAAAGCTCGCGGCGCAGTCGCTGCACCACTGCCTCGGGAGTTGGTTTATTGTCAGCCATGTTGACTTGTGTGGCGCGAAAAGGGTTTCAGTGCTCGCTATCCCATTCCGCTTTGACCCGGGTGATAATCTTCTGGATCAGCGGCAGTTTTTCCAGAGCACACACCCCAAAAAGCGGTTCTCCCTGGCCTACAGATACCCCCGGCTTGAAATAAATTGAATGAATAACCCCTCGTTCCCCATTGTAATATACCGGAGTGTCCCGTTTCATAAGAGACATGGTGAGAATCTCCTCACCAGGTTCGATGGTCACCTCCCTCGCCCCCTTTTTATCAATCCTCGACTGGATATCCATGGCAAAGAAGTATTTTGCCGATTCCGGGGCCTGAAATAGAGACAAAACATCCCTGAGTATGTTTTCAATGATTTCCTTCTTTTTCAGCGGGTGTTTGATAGTCATGAGTTTCACACCGGCCTCGACGAATTGGCCATCCAGTTCGGTGTTGATGTGTGCGACGATCCCAGCGACCGGTGCATTGACAATCCGCGGATTCCTCTCCCTATTGATCTCGTAGAGTGCCGATCCGGGAACCTGCAGCCATTCACCACTGGCAGAGGCCACTTGCTGATTTACTCCCACCTTAAACGATACCCTCCCGGTATGAACCGAGAATATATCCACATAGCCAAAGGGGTCGGACTTATATGTACTCAGTAATTCTTCGAAATCCAATTCGTTAGACATGGAAACAACCTGTTAAACCTTTTCTCTGAAGGATCGGAGAAGTTTTACCGATCCGCAAGACCGCAAGAATAAACCTGCTATTCGCAGGCTCTTGGTTTATACCGGCTGAGGGGATACAAGGCAAGACCATTTTTTTCCGGCGAGGCTACCGTGACCTGGCTTATACAAATGTTCATAAGCCCTGCAGCGCGAGACCGGCCGATGGTTTTCTGTTTTCCATGGCCCCCATTGATGGTATAGTGGCCCCTCTTACCCGGGTAAACGGGATAAGTACCTTAACGAAATTCGTTGTTAAAAGACAATGGTTGATTCCCCGAAAGATACTCTTTTTAATGTCGATTATGTACCGGAAGACTTCGTTTTTAACGAACGGGTGGTCGAGGTCTTCGACGACATGCTCGACCGCTCCATCCCCTTTTACCGCGAGGTGATAACGGCCTCGGCCCAGATTCTAGACAGTTTTCTTTCGCCAGGTGACAAGGTCTATGACCTTGGCTGTGCAACCGGCGCCAGTCTTTTGCTGTTCTGCCGCCTGCTGGATCATAAAACTCTTCATTTTATCGGCCTCGACAACTCGGGCCCGATGCTCGACAAGGCCAGACTGAAAGCGGAGTTATATGGCAAACAGAAGAGCATATCCTTCACCTTTGAAGACATCACCACCTTTGACCATCCCGGCGCAGGCGGGGTAATCCTCCACTACACCCTGCAGTTCATCCGGCCATTGCAGCGCCAGGACTTTCTCAACCGTATCTACGATAGCCTTCGGCCAGGTGGAGTTCTTTTAATCAGTGAGAAGGTCATCAGCCATGATCCTCGGCTTAATCGTGAATATATTGCCATATATCACCAGTTTAAAAAATCCCGCGGCTATTCTGAACTGGAGATTGCTAAAAAGCGTGAAGCCCTGGAAAACGTTCTCATCCCCTTCTCGGTTGACGAAAACAAGGCAATGCTAATAAAAGCGGGCTTTACCTCAGTCGAAACCTATTTTCGCTGGTTCAACTTCGCATCCTTCGTGGCGGTAAAACCCGTCTGACCTTTTCACCCATCCATGGATTATCTCGACTACCTCCCCGCTTCAGCGGACACCGACGCCATTGTCAAGGAACGCTGCAAACGCCTTGCCTGGGCCAACCAGGACAAGAAGGGATTTCTCCGCTACCGCACGCCCGCCATGCAACTCACCCAGTATCAAGCAGCCCACGTCGACTGCAGCGGCGACACTGTAATCATCGGTGACAGCGAGGAAATCAGCGATCTTGACCGACACATCATCAGAAATCATCTCAAGGCCTTCATGCCCTGGCGTAAAGGTCCGTTTTCAGTGTTCGGTATCGATATCGATGCCGAATGGCGCAGCGAAAAAAAATGGCAAAGAGTCAGCCCGGCCCTGCCGGACCTCTCCGGCAAAATCATTGCCGATATCGGCTGCAACAACGGCTACTACATGTTTCGCATGGCCCCCGCTCTCCCGGAACTGGTTCTCGGCTTTGAACCTTCGATACAACACTATTATTGTTTCAAGGCCCTGCACGGCATGGCCGGATGCCCTGGCCTTGACATCGATCTTCTCGGCGTCGAGCATCTTTCCCTTTTCAAATCCTGTTTCGATGTGGTGTTCCTGATGGGAGTCATCTATCATCGTCCTTCTCCCGTGGATACTCTGCGTGATATCCTTTGTGCCCTAAAACCGGACGGAACCCTTATTGTCGAGTCCCAGGCCATCCCCGGCGACGATCCGATGGCACTCTTTCCGACCGATACCTATGCCAAGGTCCCCGGCACTTATTTTGTGCCGACCGGGGCATGCCTCTGCAACTGGATGAAAAAAGCCGGCTTCATCGATATCAGCCTTTTCTGCCGTCATCCCATGTCAGGAGCTGAACAACGGCGCACCGACTGGATGGTCTTTGAGTCCTATGATGATTTTATTGCCCCGGAGAACCCAGGGTTGACCGTCGAGGGCTATCCAGCGCCCTGGCGCATATTTGTCAAAGGACGGAAAAAAGCATGATCCTCCACCATGAAATTTGGTGCCGAGTGTTGCCATTACGACCAACTATGATTACACTGGTTTAACGCTTATTTTCTCTAACCTAGCAAGGAGCCATAGAATGGATTTTAAAAAATACACCCTGTACAGCAGCGGCCTGAAAGGTGCCGAGGCGACGTTCGGCGAAGCAGCGGAAAGAGTTGGGATCAACGAGGTTATTTTTTCGTTTGACGGCCACAAACTCACCCGCGACCAAAATGTCAGTATTCTCAGCAAGGAACAGCTCGAACGGGGTGACATCAGCATGGAACTGGCCTCGCGTATGCTTAACCGCACCTACTACGAAACTGAAAAAATCCGCAAAGTTTTGCAAACCATTTTCCATATGGTCAACAGCGGCCACCAGGTGTTTGTTATCGGCGCCATTCAAGAGGATGGCTCGGTTAAAGGCGGCACGGGTTGGGCGGTTGAACTGGCGAAGATGTTTAATCGTCCTCTGCATGTATTCGATCAACCGCAGAAGAAATGGTTTACCTGGAAAAACGGCTGGCGTGAAGATAGCCCGCGTATTGAATATGACACCTTTGTCGGCAGCGGCACAAGGTATCTGAGCGATGCAGGAAGAGAAGCCATCAACCAGCTTTTCGAGGATTCTTTCGCCGAAAAGTAATAAATATCAGTTCTTCGGGGTGACATCCTGCCACCCCGCTTGTTTCTCTTCTTTGCACGCGCAACACCCTATTGTTGCGGTTCATCAAAACAACATTCAAACTTTCCCCAAACCGAGGACAATAGCGCTACCTTCCCCCTCTTTTCTCGAGCCAACATGAACTACACAAAATGCCACTTTGACTTTGCCAACCTGCCATGGCTGACGAGTCCGAGGAGACAACTCGAGCTTCAAGCTGTAGCCATCGGGCTGATCAATCTGCCGTCGGATGAAGGCTACACCTTTACCCATCGGCATCGAAAGCAGGAAGAGGTATATATCGTCATTGAAGGGAGCGGTATTATCCAGGTCAATAGCGAGCTTATTTCCATTGAGAGAGGCGATGCGGTACGAGTTTCCCCCCAGGCAAGACGCGCCTTGAAAGCTGGAGAAAAGGGCTTACTTGTGATCTGTGCCGGAGGAGTGGCGGAGGGCTATCCTGCAAATCCCAATTCGCGCTATCTGATCGATGACGGGATTCCCGACTATGATGATATTCCAACCTGGTATCAGGGCAACAGCGATGTCGCCAGACGTAATGCTGAACTGAAGAAGCGGCAGAAAAAAATCCGGGCCAGCAAAGAAGCCACGGAGAAATAGACAACACACCCCATACCATCTGGTCGGAGAACCATGTCAGCAAACAATACCGCAGGATCACAGCTGTGTCCCGGCTGCCGAAAACTCATCAACCGCTCGGTCGACCGCTGTCCCTACTGCCAGCTTAAACATCCAGGTTCACGCCTGAAAAATATCTTCCTGGCAGTTAGCGCATCAAGCACTGATCGACTGGTGACAGCCCTCATAACCATCAACGTTATCATGTTTATTCTTTCTATAGCCATACAGCCGCGACTTGCTGGTTTTAATCCCTTCGAATTTCTAGCCCCAACCAACAAGAGCCTTCTAATCCTCGGTTCGACAGGAACACTGCCCCTATTTCACTTGCAGCGTTGGTGGACCCTGGTGTCAGCTGGTTTTTTACACGGCGGTCTGCTTCATCTGGTCTTCAACATGCTGGCCCTGCGCCAGTTGGCACCGCTGATGATCCAGGAATTTGGCACCAACAGAACAATCATCCTCTATACACTAGGCGGCGCCGGAGGTTTTCTGATCTCCAGCCTGGCCGGAGTGTCGTTCACAATCGGTGCCTCGGCGGCGATCTGCAGTTTGATCGGTGCCCTCCTCTATTACGGTAGAAACCGTGGGGGAGTTTACGGCAGGAATGTCTTCAACCAGATCGGCGGCTGGGCGGTAGGTATCGCCCTGTTCGGTTTCCTGGTTCCGGGGATTAATAATTGGGGTCACGGCGGCGGCATGGCGGTTGGAGCACTTCTTGCGTATCTGCTTGGTTATCGCGAAAAAAAGCAAGAGACCTTCAGCCACAGGGTCATGGCCATGGGGTGTATCATCGGCACCTGTCTAATCCTCACTTGGTCATGCCTGAACGGCATGCTCTTCCTGTTTTTCGGAAACTGAACCGTTTCACAAGGTGATCGGAAAAATGCCGACCACCTGCCCATCTGCCATTCATCGGAGTTTTCTCGATTGTGACGATATCTCCGAAACCTGTTGAATTCGTTGTTATTCGTTGGGGTCGATCTTCAATATTTTGCCACCCGGCTTAAGACTGTCGCCTTTTTTTGCGTTGATGGTTGTTACAATTCCATCCATCTCTGCAAGAATGGGAGTCTGCATCTTCATGGCCTCCATGATTGCCACCCTGTCCCCGATCAGGACCTCCTGACCTTCGGCCACAGTAATCTCCACGATCTTTCCTGAGAACGGTGAACGGACGTCGCCGGCCTTTGCCAAATCGAGAATCTCCTCCTTACTAAGAATAGCTGCTTCACCCTGTTTGCCGACTGCTGTTTTCGCCTTAAAATTAAAGATTGAAGGATGATGGTCAACATTGAAATAGACGCTCGTTTCCCCGGCATCATTCACTGGAGAGGGTCCAACTTCAATCATATGTTCCTTGCCGTGATGATCCCTGAATGCAAGTTTTTCCCCAACAGCATAGCCCCCCTGACGAAAAAATATCGACGGTGTCAGTACGTATACTTGGCCATATTTTTCCGAGAATTTAAAGAATTCCACTGCATCATTTGGATGCTGCAAGTACAGGACAAGTTGTTCGTCGGTCGGTTCAACACCTAACAGTTCGGCGAGTGCATAACGTTCATGGGCCAGATCCATATCGGCGATGGCATCGACACCACCCTCTTTTTCCAACACCTCCTGCCAGTCGTCACCAAGCACCTTTTGGTATATCCACTCTTCCGGCCGGTAGAAAGGGAATGGCCCGTATTTACCAAGAAGAAGATTGCGCAGATCGCCGGAGGGGGTACCGTACCGCTCACCACCAAGGACATTTGCCACAGCGGTGGTCCAGAGAATCTGCGAACCGGGTGTAACCGACCAATAGTTGCCGAGCTCTTTTTGCACCCGGGGCAATTCCTTGTGCAGGATATCCGGCATACGGTCAAGGAACCCTCCCTTGGCTGCCTGCTCAAGACTTGATCCCATTGCTCCGCCCGGCAGCTTATGAATCTGTACGGTTGGTTGGAAGCCCTTGATCTGCGACTCGAACTGGTCATAATATTTACGCTGATCGCGAACAACCTCGGAGGTAGCGATAACCGCATGCTCATCGAGACCCACCGCGTCATAACCATATTCTTTCAGAGTTTGAACGACCGTCAACACCGGCGGCGGCCCATAAAACCCGCTGAACGACGAATCGCCGGCATCGACTATCGAGGCTCCATTGCGCACCGCCTCAACAATCCTGCCAACGTCATTGCCATCGGTATTGTGACCGTGATAATGGATGGGAACATCAGCATATTTCTGTTTCAGGGCACGAACCAGTTCACCAATCCTTTTCGGTGTCCCCAGGCCGCCATGGTTCTTGATGCACAGTGTTATATCCCGGCCGGTTACGTCGATGATCTCTCCAGCCTTGGCAACATAATATTCGTTGCTGTGTTCCACTCCTGTAGAAAAACAGATGCACGGCTCATTGAGCTTTCCGGCCGTGCCCACTTCCTCAAAAACCGCATACATATTGGGAATATGATTGAGAAAATCAAAGGTTCTCCAAACATCGACGTATTTTGCGAATTCACGTACGGTAAATCGGATAACGTTCTGTGGATAGGGTCTGTAACCAAAGAGGTTTACCCCCCGGCAAAGGGTCTGAAACATGGTGTTCGGCATCTTTTCCCGAAGCTTTTTCAGCTTCAGAAAGGGGTCAACCTGTTTTCTCAGGATATCCACATGGATGGAGGCACCACCGGTAATTTCCAGGGAAAAATATCCTGCCTTATCGCGCTCTTCCGCGGCTAACAGGTCGGTATGCAGGAGAATTCGGTTCTTGAAATCGGACTGGGACTGATCGCGGGCCGTATTGGTTATGTAATAGCCCCCAGCCTGACGCAATGTATTCACTATATCTTTAACGGGACTGCCCTGAATAATACGTGTCATTGTCTGATCCTTATTAAAAAATAACTTTTAAGCCGATGGCTAACTGCTTCTCGGAATCAGTCTACTTGGCAAACGGGTTTTCTCCCGAATAATGAATCTGTGAAATGAACCTCGCCAATTTTCCAACCTCGCTTGCATCTTCGTCATAATGAAAAATGTGCGGATGAGTTTCGATGTATGAGGTATCGAAATCGCCGGACACAAAATCCTTTTCATTGGCGATGTTTACATAAAACGGGATGGTCGTTTTCGGCCCCCTGATGGCAAAGTTATGGAGACACCGCTTAAGTCGTCCGACCGTTTCTTCCCAGGAAAAACCATGCACTGTCAGCTTAACCAATAAGGAATCATACACCTCAGGGATAACATAGCCCTGGTAAACAAAGCCATCAAGACGAACACCGAAACCACCGGTAGAGCGGTAAACCGAGACCTTTTTCCCCCCTTCCGGCATGAAATCGTTTTTCGGATCCTCGGCATTGATCCTCACCTCAATGGCATGGCCACGAATCTGCACATCCTCCTGAGCGAAGGAAAGGGGCTTTCCAAAGGCAATGTTGATTTGGTTTCTGACGATATCGATGCCGGTGATCATTTCGGTAACCGTATGTTCAACCTGCACACGGGTGTTTATCTCCATAAAATAATAGTTCTGGTCCTTATCGACCAGAAACTCAACCGTCCCGGCATTGAGATAATTGGCTGCTTTGGCGGCTTTGACCGCGGTGTCGCAGATCTCGTCGAGGAGCGGGCGGTTTTTAATCATCGACGGCGCGATCTCAATCAGCTTCTGGTTGCGGCGTTGAATCGAACAGTCCCTGGTGCCAAGGTGCACAGTATGACCGTGGCTGTCGGCAAGGATCTGCACCTCGACGTGTTTCGGATTCACAACCACCTTCTCAAGAAAGACGGAATCATCATTAAAAGCCGCCAGAGCCTCGGCACGGGCCACCGGAATCATCTCCTTCATCTCAACATCGGTTTCGATCCGGCGAATCCCCCGGCCGCCACCGCCGGAAGTGGCCTTAAGCATTATCGGATAGCCATACTTGGCTGCAAAATCGAGCGCCTCGGCGACACCTCCCTTCCCCTGTTTCAGGTTTTGCGTGCCGGGCACCATGGGAATACCCGCCTCGGCCATAATATTGCGGGCAATAACTTTGTTGCCGAGATTTAAAATGATATCTGCTGTCGGACCAATGAAGATTATTCCATTACTCTCGCAAGCCTTGGCAAAAAACGGGTTCTCGGCGAGAAACCCATAGCCTGGATGAATGGCACACGCGCCGGATTTTTTTGCTGCCCTGATGATCTTTTCGATATTGAGATAATCACAGCGTGGACCATCACCCAGAAGGATCGCCTCATCAGCGATCCGGATATGCCGCGACATTTCATCCGGAGTTTCGTATACGGCGACGGCTTCAAAGCCCAATTCCTGGATGGCCCTGGTAAGACGGATGGCGATTTCCCCGCGATTGGCGACAAGAATTTTCTTTTTCAATGCTGCTCCTTGTCCGGTTCATGCCGGAATCTTATGTAACGTTTTTGGGAGTTTTAGCCGGGAGGATCCCCGGTTCCATTCCATGCTGACGCCGCCAGGCCGTCAACTGTTGACCGGCGGTAATGGTCTCATTATTTTAATCAGCTGCGCTCGACAAATCAATCAATAATATTTACATTTGGCCGCAATCCTTTCTCAGGGCTTGTGGTTGCGGGGCTTTTCACTGTCGTTCCACCTTGTCTCCGACACACAGGCAGACAGGACTTTTGACCGTTTAAGGTTGACGAAAGTAGCCCTATCAAGTTATATATTGGGGTTTTGTCTGCAGATTCAAGAGGGACAAAAAGACACTACCCTCCACTCACCTGCAATGAAATATGGCCTCCACCACTGCCTTTAAATATCGACAATGGTTTTATTTTCAACATTTACAGGAACAAGGACCTTATGTTCTCTTTCCTTCGCCGGTAGCCGGCAAACAGCTCACAGCAATGTTCGGCTCAAATAAAGGAAAACTACCATGAAAGCACTTATCGCCCTGGAAGACGGGACCACCTTTGCCGGGCAATCATTCACCGGTCACGGTGAGGCTGTCGGAGAAATAGTCTTCAACACCTCCCTCAGCGGATACCAGGAAATCCTCACAGATCCTTCTTACACCGGGCAGATCGTCACCATGACCTACCCGCTGATCGGCAATTACGGGATCAACCCGGAAGACATGGAGTCGGCGGCAATTCACCCCCGGGCATTCCTTATCAAAGAATACAATGCCTATCCATCAAACTACCGCTCCACCCGACCTCTCGCCGATTTCCTCCAGGAATTTAGCGTGCTCGGCGTAGAAGGCTTCGACACCCGTGCACTGGTCAGGCACATTCGCTCAAAAGGAGCGATGAAGGGGTATGTTTCAACCCTGGATCTGGACAAAGAGTCCCTGGTTGAGCGAGCCAATAAATGGCCAGGCTTTATCGGCCAGGATCTGGTGAAGGACATAACCTGTAATGAACCCTATGGCTGGGCGAATAACCATCCGGTACCTGGCAGCAATTTCACCACAGCCGAGGCTTGCCAGAAAGGAGCGTTCAAGGTTGTTGCCTTTGATTTTGGCATAAAGTTTAACCAATTACGTATATTGACCGAAAAGGGCTGTCGGGTCCAAGTGGTACCGGCACACACCAGTGCCGAAGCCGTTCTTGCCATGCAACCGGACGGAATTTTTCTTTCCAACGGCCCCGGCGATCCGGCGGGAGTTGAGGGTGTCGTTGACACCATCAGAGCCCTGCTTGGCAAAAAGCCGATCTTCGGCATCTGCCTCGGCCACCAGATGCTTGGCCTTGCCTACGGCGGCACAGCCTACAAACTGAAATTCGGTCATCGCGGCGGCAACCAGCCGGTCAAGGATCTTACTACCGGTCATGTCGAAATCACCTCCCAGAACCATGGCTTCTGTATCGACATCGGCAGCCTGCCGCAGGGCGAGGTAGAGGTAACCCATATCAACCTCAACGACAACAGCCTGGAAGGCATGCGCCATACCAGATATCCGGCTTTTTCCGTCCAATACCATCCGGAACACGCCCCGGGACCGCACGATGCCGTCTATCTTTTTGATCGCTTTATAGACATGATGCGTAAACAATAGGAATTCTGCAACGATACATCTTTGACCCGGCGCGGGACAACCCATAACGACAGCAACCACGGACAGATCATGCCGAAAAGAACAGACATAAAAAAAATCCTCATCATCGGCTCCGGCCCTATCATCATCAGCCAGGCCTGCGAATTTGACTATTCCGGTGCCCAGGCGGTCAAGGCCCTGAAAGAGGAAGGATACGAGGTAGTTCTCATCAATTCCAATCCGGCAACCATCATGACCGATCCGGAATTGGCCGACAGCACCTATATCGAACCGATTACTCCGGAATTCGTCGCCAAGGTCATTGAGAAGGAAAGACCAGATGCCCTGCTCCCGACCCTCGGTGGCCAGACCGCTCTGAATACCGCCATCAAGTTAGCGGAGATGGGCATCCTTGAAAAATACAATGTCGAACTCCTTGCTGCAAATATCGCGGTCATCAAGAAGGCCGAAGGCCGGGAAGAATTCCGTGACGCCATGCGGAGCATAGGCCTGAAGGTACCTGAATCGATTATCGTCAAGAACCTTGCTGCGGCCATGGCGGCCGGTGACACACTCGGTTTTCCTCTCATCGTCAGACCAAGTTTCACCCTCGGAGGCACCGGTGGCGGTGTCGCCTATAATCGTCAGGAGTTGGAAGCCCTGTGTACTGCAGGACTTGATCTGTCGATGAACAGCGAGGTCATGCTGGAACGCAGTCTTCTTGGCTGGAAAGAGTACGAACTTGAGGTCATGCGTGACCGCAACGACAACGTGGTCATCATCTGCTCAATTGAAAATATAGACGCCATGGGCGTACATACCGGCGACAGCATAACCGTCGCCCCCATCCAGACCCTTACCGACCGCGAATACCAGAATATGCGCGACGCGGCCATCGCCATCATGAGAGAAATCGGGGTCGAAACAGGAGGTTCGAACGTCCAGTTCGCGGTCAATCCGGAAAACGGCGAGATGATGGTCATAGAGATGAACCCACGGGTGTCGCGTAGTTCTGCGCTTGCCTCAAAGGCCACCGGCTTTCCCATCGCCAAAATTGCCGCCAAACTGGCAGTCGGCTACACGCTTGACGAATTGAAAAACGATATCACCCAAGAGACCCTGGCGGCATTTGAACCCTCCATTGATTACTGCGTGGTGAAAATTCCCCGCTGGACCTTTGAAAAATTTCCCGAAGCCGACGACCTCCTCACCACCTCGATGAAATCGGTGGGGGAAACCATGTCGATCGGTAGGACCTTTAAAGAGGCGTTCCAGAAGGCTATGCGCTCACTTGAAACCGGCAGGCTCGGTTTCGGTGGCGACGGCAAACAATCCCTTTCACACCTTGACCAGGACGACCTGGAACTCGGCCTGCGAGTACCCAACTCTCGTCGCATTGCCCATATCCACGAGGCTCTGAAACGAGGCATGGACCTTACAGAACTCAACGCCTTGACCAAAATCGATCCGTGGTTTCTGTACAACTTCCAGCAGATCGTCGAGACCGAAGAAGAGATACTGAGGCGTGGCCTTACTGGGCTGGGCAGGGAATTCCTCAGGTACTGTAAGGAGCGTGGCTTTTCCGATTATCAGTTGGCATTTCTCTCCGGGAGCAGCGAAAACGATATTCGCCTGCTCCGTAAAAATCTCGATGTAATACCGGTTTACAAACTGGTCGACACCTGCGCCGCCGAGTTTGAATCCTATACACCATATTATTACTCAACATACGAAGAAGAGAACGAGGCCAAGATCACCAAGGGGAAAAAAATCGTTATCCTCGGCGGCGGTCCAAACCGCATCGGCCAGGGTATCGAGTTTGATTACTGCTGCGTCCATGCCGCCTTTGCCCTCCGTGAGATCGGGGTAGAATCGATCATGATCAACTCCAACCCGGAAACGGTGTCGACCGACTACGACACCTCCGACAAACTCTTTTTTGAACCGCTCACCCGTGAAGATGTCTTAAACATCATCGATCAGGAACAGCCGGACGGGGTGATCGTCCAGTTCGGTGGCCAGACGCCGCTTAATCTTGCCGTTCCTTTGGCCGAGATGGGCGTGACAATTGTCGGCACCCAGCCGGACGCCATAGACCGGGCCGAGGACCGCAAACGGTTCCAGCAATTTTTGCACAAGCTCGAACTCCGTCAGCCCGACAACGATACCGTCCGAACCCTCGAAGAGGCCCTGGCTGCGGCCGAACGGATCGGCTATCCAGTGGTTGTCCGACCCTCTTATGTCCTTGGCGGCCGGGATATGCGCATCGTCTACAACCACCAGGGAATCAAGGACTTCATGATAGCCATTGGCGGCACTACCCTCGAACATCCGATACTCATCGACAAATTCTTAAAAGACGCCATTGAAATCGACGTCGACGCCATCTGTGACGGTCACCGCACAATCATCGGCGGCATAATGGAACACGTTGAAGAAGCCGGCATCCACTCAGGGGATTCCTGCTGCGTCCTGCCACCCCATACTCTCAGTGCCACCTCCATCGAGGAAATCAAGCGGGCCACCAAGGCGATGGCCGAAGAACTCGGAGTCATCGGCCTGATGAATGTCCAGTTTGCCATAAAAGACGACGACCTCTACGTCCTTGAAGTGAACCCCAGGGCCTCACGGACCGTCCCCTTTGTCAGCAAGGCAACAGGGGTGCCGCTTGCCAAACTCGCCACCAAGGTGATGATGGGTGCCACCCTGGAAGAACTGGGACTGACAACCGAGGTTGTCATAACGCACTGGGCAGTCAAGGAGGCGGTCTTTCCCTTTGACCGATTTGAAAAAGTTGACACCCTGCTTGGTCCTGAAATGAAATCCACCGGCGAAGTCATGGGCATCGACGACAATCTCGGCCTGGCCATTGCCAAATCGCAGCTGGCGGCCGGCTCAAAGGTGCCCCTATCCGGCAATGTCTTCATCAGTGTCCGTGATGGCGACAAAGATGCCATCGTACCCGTCGCCAAGGAACTGGTCGAGCTGAACTTTACCATATTTGCCACCATCGGCACCGCTGCTTGTCTACGCGAAGCAAGCGTTCCCTGTCAGGTCGTCAACAAGATTTCCCAGGGCCGACCGCACATCCTTGACAAAATAAGGGACGGTGAAATCTCCTGGATCGTCAACACTTCTCTGGGCAAAAGAACCACCGAAGATTCCTACAGCATACGCCGAGCCGCCCTTGACTACCACATTCCATACAACACTACCGCCAGCGGGGCCGCGGCACTGGTAAAGGGAATGCGGGAAATGCAAAATAAACAGCCGGGCGTGCAACCTGTCCAGTATTTTACCCGACCCAGATAATGGGTTAAGAATAATTCACTTATTACTCGACATTCGAAATTTTCGATTTACTTTTAGTTCGTGCACAGATTTGCAGCAATAGGTTTATATTGTGCCGCCTGACCAAATAAATGAAGCATTACAGATAACCTGGAACCACCGGAGACTTCTTTGAATACTTTTTATAAAAATCTGAGCATGTGGTTGGTGATTGGTTTGACCATGATCCTTCTTTTCAATCTTTTCAATAAGCCGCAAACCAGTCAGACCTCGCTTACCTACAGCGAGTTCATGTCGAGCATTGAAAGCAAAGCAATCACTCGAGTCACTATCAGTGGCGATGTGCTTTCCGGTACCCTTCAAGACGGCAGACCATTTCAGACCATCTATCCAATGGCCGACACCGAGCTTATTTCTATTCTCAGGAAGACCGGAGTCGATATAAACGTCAAAGAAGTTCAGAAAGATTCCTTTTTTATGACCATTTTTGTCTCTTGGTTCCCCATGCTGCTGCTGATAGGGGTCTGGGTTTTTTTCATGCGTCAAATGCAGGGCGGCGGCAAGGGTGGAGCCCTTTCGTTCGGCAAAAACAAAGCGAGACTCACCGAGCAGAGCAATAATAAAGTCACTTTCGCTGATGTGGCAGGAATAGACGAAGCAAAGGAAGAACTCGAGGAAATAGTTGATTTCCTGAAAGATCCAGGCAAATTCACGGCTCTTGGCGGACGCATTCCGACAGGCGTTCTCCTTGCCGGAGCACCGGGCACCGGCAAGACCCTGTTGGCCAAGGCCATCGCCGGGGAAGCAGATGTTCCGTTTTTCAGTATTTCCGGCTCCGAATTTGTTGAGATGTTCGTCGGCGTCGGTGCTTCCAGAGTTCGAGACATGTTCGCCCAGGGCAAAAAAAACGCGCCCTGCATTATCTTCATCGACGAAATTGACGCTGTCGGCAGGCATCGCGGTGCCGGTTTAGGCGGCGGACATGACGAACGAGAACAAACACTCAACCAACTGCTGGTGGAGATGGACGGGTTTGAAAGCAATGACGGAGTAATTATCGTCGCGGCAACAAACCGTCCAGACGTCCTTGATCCTGCCCTCCTGCGGCCCGGACGATTCGATCGTCAGGTTGTTGTACCGGTTCCAGACGTTGGCGGACGCCAGAAAATCCTGCAGATTTATGCCAAGAAGACCAAAATGGCGGCCGATGTTGATCTGGAAATCCTCGCCCGAGGCACTCCAGGATTCTCCGGTGCCGACCTTGAAAACCTGGTGAATGAGGCAGCCCTCATGGCAGCGCGCACAGGAGCAAAGGAAATCAGCCCAGAATTGCTCGACAAAGCCAAGGACAAGATCATGATGGGGGCGGAAAGACGGTCGATGATCATCAGTGAAAAGGAAAAAGCCATTACCGCCTACCACGAGGCAGGTCATGCCCTGGTAGCCTGGTTGATGGCAGACACTGACCCTATACATAAAGTGACAATTATTCCACGCGGTCGAGCTCTTGGCCTTACCATGCAACTACCGACCGACGATAAATACACTCATTCTAAAACCTTCCTGGAAAACACCATCTGCATCCTTTATGGTGGACGACTGGCGGAAAAAATAGTCTTTAATGAGATCACCACCGGGGCGGGAAATGATATCGAGCGCGCCTCCGCATTGGCGCGAAAAATGGTCTGTGAATGGGGGATGAGCGAGGAACTCGGCGCCTTGACCTACGGCAAGAAGGAAGAGCAGATCTTCCTTGGCCGGGAGATCGGCCATAACCGTGATTTCAGTGAAGATACAGCGAGACTGATCGATGTTGCAGTAAAAAAGATCATTGACAATGCTATGACCACAGTGGAATCAATGCTTCTAGAGCATAAGGATGTCCTTGTCCGCATGAGCGAGGAACTCCTGGAAAAAGAGACCATTGTCCTTACCGATATCGAGCGCATTATCGAAGAATTGCGTCCGGGCCAATACACCTCACAAATTGCCAAAGTGAAAGCCGGAAGAAAGCTGGCGGCAGCAAAGAAGGCAAAAGCGGCAAAAAGTGCAGCGCCTGTCGAGGATACTACCGCAAGCGAAGTATCGGAAGAGACAACTCCCGAAAACGAGCCACCCGAAGAAGCCCAAGAAACTCTGGAAGAACCGGCTCCGGATAAATCAGATGAACCCCAGGAACCTAAATGGCAGGCTGACAAGTGAAAATAATGGGCATCCTTAATGTGACGCCCGACTCCTTCTCGGACGGCGGCAACTTCGCCTCCCATGCCGCTGCCATTGCCCAGGCGGACCAATTGATCAGCGACGGTGCCGATATTCTTGATATTGGGGGCGAGTCCACTCGCCCCTTCGCCGTACCTGTTACGCCCGAAGAGGAATTACGCAGGGTCATTCCGGTGATTCAGGCGATCCGGAAAAAACATCAAATCCCGATTTCCATTGACACCACCAAAGCGGCCGTAGCCGATCAAGCACTGAAAGCCGGAGCGGATATCATAAATGATATTTCAGCTCTTCGAAACGATCCGGAAATGCTGGCACTTGTTCAGAAAACCAGCGTTCCGGTGCTCATCATGCACATGCAGGGAACCCCTGCCGATATGCAGATGAACCCTGTTTACACCAATGTTACCAAAGAAATTATCGATTTCTTCTCCGAACGTATCACTTGGCTCACAGCAAACGGTGTCGACCGCAACCGACTGATCATTGATCCCGGTATCGGTTTCGGCAAGACCCTGTACCACAATCTTTCCATTATAAAACACCTGGATGAACTGGGATCACTCGGTTTACCGGTACTTCTCGGCCACAGCCGCAAGCGGTTTCTCGGGGAGATTACTGAAGTTCCATTGGAAGCGGCAAGGGATTTGGCGACTGCCGTTGTTTCGGCTCTCTGTGCCGATAAAAACATCTCGATACTCAGGGTTCACAATGTTGCCGCGACTCACCAGGCGCTCCTGGTCGCCGCCGCTATCTCAGGCGCTGCCTGAAAAATCGGCAGGGCACCCTTCCTGTTATCCACGGATCTATCGCCAGCTTACTCTGTCTTTCTGGCCACGCAATACTCGTCGAAAGATATAAAGCGAAAAACATACGGGGTGCCGACAGCACCGACGGCAATCTCGTCACCGTCATGCAGAACGTTTGTTCCTCCGACATCATCCCCTCCGACATTTCTCCCTCCGATCTTCGTGCCGCAGGCGCTGCCCCTGTCGACCAAGAAATAGGCGCCATCCTTTTTAACAATCTCAAAATGTTCCCTTGAGATATTCAGCCGATGACCACGATCGATGAGATAAACATCATTAGAGGGATCGCCGTCGTCCTTTTTGGGCCTCTCCATTCTTACCAGCCGTCCGTCGACTTTTGCTACCCTTGACTCCCTGCCGATTTTAAAAGGGAATGCAAACATGGCAATCATATCGCCCCTTAGAAAGTGGCTGGGAACAGCCGCAATAGCCTCAGGGGTAAGGGCCTGCAGCATTGCCTTGGGAAGGCTCGCAGTCAAAATTTCCAGTTTATGGTCCATACGCTTTTCCTGGGTAATTGGTCTTCTGGGTACCTCGCTGATACGTGATTTTACCATATCTTCTCTGTCTCCGAATATCAAACTGTTTCTATCACCAACCGGCCTCTTGCATTCTTCCGGCCATCGGGCTAGTATCCAGCAAATTTTCCTTCTGCCCATTCCTCAACCGCTCCCCCGATAAGCGGGATAGCCTGTAAACGATAAAAAATGACCGAATCAACAACGTATTCCCAGCAGATAGCTGGACGACTGAGTCTTAGGGAGCAACAGGTCAGCAATACCCTCGGGTTGCTCGGAGATGGCGGCACCGTGCCATTTATCGCCCGCTACCGCAAAGAGCTTACCGGGTCACTCGATGAAGTTGCTATAGCCGCAATTCGAGAGCAGCACCAGAAACTGGTAGACGTTGATAAGCGTCGCCAAACCATTCTCGAGACCCTCACCAAAATCGGCCTGCTCGACGAAACGCTCAAGAAACAACTCGGGAAAGCTGCCAGTCTTACCGAACTCGAAGACATCTATCTGCCATATCGGCCAAAACGTAAGACCCGTGGCCTTGCTGCCAGGGAAAGGGGGCTTGAACCCCTTGCCGAAATGCTTTTAAGAGGCACCCAACCGCTTCAACTACATCTCTTCCACAACTTGGATAAAGGGGTCGCCTCCGACGAAGATGCCTTGGCCGGGGCCAGAGATATCATTGCCGAAAACTTCAGCGAAAATCAGCCAACCAGGGCCGAACTGCGCCGCCTCTTCCACGAACAGGCAACCATTGAATCCAAGGTGGTGAAAAAAAATATGGCCCAGGGCGAAAAATACACCGATTACTTTGACTGGCGCGAACCTGCAGGCAAGGCTCCTGGCCACCGACTGCTCGCCATGTTCCGCGGCGCCCAGGAAAAGATTCTCACCCTTACCATCAGGCCGCCCGAAGAAAACGCTTTGCGTCTCCTGAAAAAAAGGCATTTAACGGCAGGCCCATGGCAGAATGAAGTGGCCATGGCCCTCGACGACTGTTACCAAAGGCTTCTTGCCCCTACTTTAGAAAATGAACTGGCGGGTAATCTTAAAACCCGAGCCGACGACGAAGCCATCAGGGTTTTTGCCGACAATCTCCGCCAGCTGCTGCTGGCCCCACCCCTCGGCCAAAAACGGGTGCTGGCCCTCGACCCAGGATATCGGACCGGGGCCAAGGTTGTCTGCCTCGACGGTCAGGGAAAACTTCTCGACACCACCACCATCTTTCCCACCCACGGCGGCAGCAAACTTGTTGAGGCGGGGGAAATCATCCGCGAGCTGGTAGAAAAACACCGAATCGAGGCTATTAGTGTCGGCAACGGCACTGCCGGCCGAGAGACCGAGGAATTCATCCGGGCACTGGGTCTTGACCGGCAAATCATTATCACGCTGGTAAACGAAGATGGCGCGTCGATCTATTCCGCCTCGGAAAATGCCCGGACGGAGTTCCCTGACCAAGATATTACCGTTCGCGGTGCAATTTCCATCGGCAGGCGACTTCAGGATCCCCTGGCCGAGCTGGTAAAGATCGACCCTAAATCCATTGGTGTCGGCCAATACCAACACGACGTTAACCAAGGGGAACTGAAGAAAGGCCTGCAGGATGTCGTGGAGAGTTGTGTCAACAGCGTCGGCGTTGAACTGAACACCGCCAGCAGCGACCTCCTGACCTATGTCTCCGGCCTCGGCCCGACGCTGGCCGACAACATCATCGCCTACAGAAACAGCAACGGGCCCTTTGCCAACCGCCGGGAACTGCTGAAGGTTGCCCGCCTTGGCCCGAAAGCTTTCGAGCAATGCGCCGGTTTCCTGCGCATCCATAGCGGCAGCAATATCCTTGATGCCAGTGCAGTGCACCCGGAACGGTATTCTCTAGTAAAAAATATGGCTGCAGACGCTGGTGTGAAGGTCGAAGAACTCCTGCAGTCTGAAGCGGTGCGGCAAAGTATTGATCTCAAGCGTTACATAGATGACTCGGTCGGCCTGCCGACCCTCATCGATATCATGGCCGAACTCGCCAAACCCGGCAGAGATCCGCGACAATCCTTCGAGCAGTTTCGCTTCGCCGAGGGGCTGCGCAGCATGGATGATTTGCATGAAGGCATGCGTCTACCGGCTATAATCACCAATGTCACAAAATTTGGCGCCTTTGCCGATATTGGTATCAAACAGAACGGTCTCATCCATGTCAGCCAACTTGCCGACCGTTTTGTCAAAGACCCCGGCGAAGTAGTGAAAGTCGGACAAAAGGTCGAGGTCCGAGTTATGGAAATTGATCAGAAGAGAAACCGGATCGCCCTGTCAATGCGAAAAAACCTTGATTGCAAGGCTTAATTCCGGTCAGCCAATGCACTTCTTTTCGCCCTGAGACGACAAAGCATATTTTCCGCAACATAAAGCGCAATCCCAATCCAAATAAAAAGAAAGCCCACCATCCTCTCGCGACTGAAGTCTTCGCCATAGACATACACCCCGAGAAGAAGGTTGATCGAAGGTGCGAGATATTGGAGGAGCCCAAGAGTGGAAAGGGGGATTTTATGTGCCGCATAGCCAAAGAGCAGCAAGGGCACTGTGGTGATAATGCCGGCTCCAGCCAGGAGCAATGACCCATGAAGGCCTATGTGGCCGAATGAACCACCTTGAGTATATTCAAGACCGACTAGAAAGACCACGCATGGTATAAAGAAAACCCCCGTCTCCAGGCACAGGCCATCAAGCGGACCAAGGGGATTTTTTTTATGAAGGAGTCCGTAAATTGCAAAAGTCACAGCCAACACCATGGCAATCCAGGGAAATTGGCCGTAGTAGAAAGTAAGGTAGAGGACCCCAAGAAAAGCAAAAAAGATTGCCGCCCATTGCATGGCGCGCAGTCTTTCCCGAAAGAAAACCATACCGAACAACACGTTTATCAAGGGGTTGATAAAATATCCAAGACTTGCTTCAACAATAAAACCGGCGTTGACCGCCCAGATATACAGTAACCAATTGATTGCCAGAAGAAGGGCTGTGGTGGAAAATGTAATGCGGTTTTTCCGCTCTCTTGCCGCCCTAAGAAAAGTGTCTTTTCGGCCAAGCAGAACAATGAAGCCGAGGGTCAACAGGAGCGACCAGACTATTCGGTGGCTAAGAATTTCATAAGCCGGCACCTCGCGCAAAAGTTTCCAGTAGGCCGGCAGCACGCCCCAAAGTATATAGGCACCGGCCGCAGCCAGCACCCCAGCATATTTTTTCATCGATCCCCCGAGAAAACCTGAAACCTCGTCAAACTCCCCCTCCACAAGGAAGGATAAGTACCTTCACGAAATTCATTCTCAAAAAAAAACAAGCAATGAATTTCTAAGCTACTCAGGTCGAACAGGACGGTTCCGAATGCAAAAAAAGAGTTATTCCAGAAGCAGGCCGCTGGACAACCAGTAAAAGATAATGTACCCCCCGGCGACCAGGAGAAGCAGAGCGGAGACCTTTTGGACGTAGGGCAACACCCGACGCAAAGCACCGACAACGACACCTTCTTTCACCACAGCGATGCCAAGAGTGAGGATCTGCATAACGCACCCCATACCAAGAATGTAGCTGAGAAACTGGAGGATACCCGCTGCAAAATCTCCTGCTGTCGCTGAACTACCTACAACCATAAGAAAAATTGGCAGGGTACAGCCAAGTGAAGTCGCCCCGAATGCCACACCGAAGAGAAAAAACCCAAGAACTGACATTTCTCTCGGATCACCAATTTTCCCAGCGAGACCAAGAAAAAAGTGGGCCGACAGGGTATTCCCGAGGAACATCCAGACCCCAAGAAGCATCAAGGTCAAACCAACGATAACTGCAATCCAGGGCATTACCCCCATCAGAAAGGTGCCGCCGGCCGCAACAATAGCCCCAACGACGCCAAAAAGTAAGGCAAAACCGGATGTCACTACCAAAGCTATCCAAAAGGCCTTCATCAGCCTGAGAAACAATGATCGGTCGCGAAACCGGCTATCTTCCGCGCCCAGATAAAGCGTTAGGTAGACAGGCAGCAACGCAAAACCGCAGGGATTGACTGCCGACACCATGCCGGCTCCAAAAGCATATCCAAACGGTAAGATCCCCGCCACCTGCCCCAGCCACTGACTTACTTCAACCTGCACGCCCATCTCGATTCCTTGCTATAAAGTTTCCGTATTAAACCGAATCCGCGACAATACCATACTGTCCTGAATATTTGAAGGACACAGATATGTCTTTGGTGAAAACGTTTCACTCCACTTCCCCACGTATTAGTATTCCACGGAACCCTTCGCGCCTCAAGCTACAAGGGGTCGGCAGAACATGGCAGATAGCTGCGCGAAAAATATTCTTAGCCAATAGTTGATGTTTTCTGCTATAGTCAAAATCAACAGTTTTTAGTAATTGAGCAGCATCAGCATCAGCCTTGCCGACAGTCCGCCAAATGAACAGATATGGAAACGAACCAGGCATTTAATCTTATTTGCAAAACAAAATCACTGCCTACTCCGTCGGCATTCGCCATGGATCTCGCGTACCATTGTTATGATCAACATGCTTCTCAAGAAACCTGTTCTCAACTCATTGTTGGCAATCCCAAATTCGCGACTGATCTGCTCCGTTATGTAAACAGCCCCCTCGTCGGCACCGCACCGGGAGAGTCGATTGCCTTGGCCCTGACCACCCTTGGCCAGGAAACAATAGCCAATATAGCAATAATTTTTTCTCTTCTCGGCCAATACCGATACGGCAAATGCCCGCATTTTGACTATCAACGATTTTGGCAAAAATCTTTGGCCCGAGGAGCCGCTGCACGGGCGCTGGCGATTCAGCAGCGCAATGATCCACAGCAATTCTTTACCTACGGCGTTCTCAGTACTATTGGCGATCTGGCATTGGCCTCCGCATTTCCTGAAGAATATGGCCACCTTCTGATTAAAAATTTCCACCCCGGCAAGACCGAGCAGAAGGAAAAGCAGCTTTTTGGCATCTCGACGACCGATCTTACCTGTAATCTGCTCGCCAGCTGGCATCTGCCAAAGCCGCTGATCCGAGCGCTCAGGGTGCCCGCCTATCAAGCAAACGGCGAACCTTTTTGTCGAACTGCCGCAAAGACCCGCAAAATCCTCACTTTGGCCAATCACATTGCCAAAATCTGTCTCTTTGAGCTGCCCCTTGCCGACACTTTTTTAACAGTTGAACAGCAGGCTGAAGAGCAGTCTCTGCCAGTGGAACAATTCGGCCCTTTTTTCGATCAACTCGTGGCCTCCTGGCAAGCAGCCTGCGAGTTCTTCGAGGTTCCCACCTTGCACTGCCCGAATTATCACCAGATAAAAACCATGAATGATGTGTCCCTGGAGGTAACCCCCGAAAAGCAGGAAACCCTCACTATCCTCGCTGCCGATGACGAACCGATAACTCTGCTCTGTCTCGAGAAAATGCTCAGCGCCGAACACCGCGCCCTGATCCTCGCCAAAAACGGCGCTGAAGCTCTGAAACTTGCCCTCGAGCATCGCCCGCAGGTGCTCATTACCGACTGGCTTATGCCTGGGCTCAGCGGCATTGATCTTTGTAAAATCCTCCGCAAAACCAGCGTCACCCAGCACATGTATATAATCATGTTGACCAGCAACGAATCGGATGACGAATTGGTCCAGGCCTTTGACGCAGGAGCGGATGACTATATCATTAAACCCTTCACTCCCAAGGTACTCCAGGCGAGAATCGCAAGCGGTGAACGGCTCATTCGCTCACAACAGACTATCTCCAACGACCGTGAGGTCATCCGTCGATATGCTGACAAACTGGCATCCGCCAATCGGAAATTACAGAACATGGCAATGACCGATTTTCTCACCGGACTGCCCAATCGACGAAGCGCTCTGCAAAGACTCAGAAACCTTGTTTCAGAGGTGCAGCGTTACGGCGAGCCCTTGTCGTGCCTGATGATCGACATCGACCATTTCAAACAGATCAACGACACCTATGGCCATGATCGCGGAGACGCGGTGTTGAGGCAACTCACCAGACTACTAGAGGAAAAAGCCAGAAGTTATGACATGGTCAGCAGATGGGGAGGCGAGGAATTCCTGGTTATCAGCGCCAGAAGCGGCGCCGCCGACTCCTGCCAGCTTGCCGAACGGCTGCGCAGATCAGTTGAAAACCATGAAATACGTATCTCCGATGACCTGCAAATTCGCCTTACCATCAGCATCGGAGTTGCCACATGGCGCCCTGATTTTCACAATGCCGGAGAATTGATTAAAAATGCCGATCAGGCTCTCTACCAAGCCAAGGCAGGCGGCCGCAACCGGGTCGAAATAGCCTTGACGTCTCTCCCTGACCCACATCCACCGCGTTGAGCTTCTCCGACACGGCTTCCATCTCGCCATTTTCCCCAAATCCAGACAGGTATCATTTTGCAGTCCTGGCCAGATAGTGATAGCGATTCAGGTCAAAAAGACCTGCCTGCACCGGATCCGAGGCATCGAATTTTTTCTGGAATCTATCATATACCTGCCAGAAGTCTTGTCTCGCTCGATTTACCCCAAATTTATCAAGCAATCTCAAAGATTGAGGACTCCCATTGTAGGTTTTCAACATATGGAAAAACTCAGGAAGTTCATCAACCTTCACCTCAAGAAAATAGTTGGGATAGGAACCGACGAAACCTTCGATAAATGCCGCACTGTCTTTTTCCGGCCGCAACCGCAACTCCTCGCCAAAAATGCTGGTGACATCATCATGCCAGCGATTGACAACGATGGAGATATAGACATCGTCCTCTTCCTTGTCCGCCACAATTCGGACATAAGCAAGGTTGGCATTATGATCGGCAACTTGGGTGAAAAAAGACGTGCCCGGTTTGGTGACAGCAAGAAACCCCTGAATATAGTCTTCAAATTTCTTATAATCTTCGAGCAACGGCGGGTGCTCTTCCCCTGCTCGCAGATAATTCCGGTCAAAGCGCATCCCCGTGTCCGGGAGAAAGTGCTTGTCCACCAGATATTCAATGAATTCTCGCTTCGGATCGTCGGTTTTAAAGACAAAGCCGGCTTCTAGATCAGATTTGCAGTAATCGATATTTACCTTGTCCAGATCCATGCCGCCATACCATTCCTTCATCATTGTATTACGACGATTTGTCGGCATGAAATCGATGAAATATGTCTCTCCCTCCTGGCGAAGCTCATCCATATACACACGAATAGAGGCCTGATGCATCGCATGTCCAAACACATTGAACCCGGCCACCAGAGAGTAATAGATACGTTCGAGCAGGGGATAGTCCATCACCCATATCGTACCGGGCAGGTTTCCCAACGGTCCGGCATGCACAGAAGCACTGTCAAAGTGGCGAAACACCGTCAACAGGGGACTGTCAGAGGGCTTGCCACCACGCCAGATTGCCACCGCGCCCGGCTCTTGATAACGATAATGGGACGAATAGTACGCTTGCCGTTTTTGGGCAAATTCTGAAGCCTTTTTACGATAGTCTCTCTTGATTGTTGCCTTAAACAACTCAAAAAAATTGTCCTCCATAAGAGGCATCTCCAGAAGATCCGAGTACTTCGTCAAGAATTGCGGATTCTGTACAAAGAGGTCATATTGCGGATCGAGAAAGACCAACCAGAAATGATCCCGCACTACATTAAGAGCGACTTGACCTTTGCAAACCGGCCCGCGGATAAAGGTCATGATAATGTAGTGGATGTTATCGAGAAGAAATTGATAACGCGAAAGAGTTGGAATCTGCTCGAAGGCCTTGAAAGGATTGGCGCTGATCTTGGGATCATAACCGACAAGCTTCGGTGTAAGCAGCCAATCAGGCTTGATGAACAACTCATGAAACCTCTCATATTGTGCGTCGGAAAGGTCAAAAACCATATGGGTTTTATGGACGATGGTAGAATGGATTTTTCGAAACCGATAATAAAATTCCGCATCACCCGGCTTATCGTAGGGGAGATCGGTGGCGATTACCGCTACCGCTGCTCCCGGCGGAGTATATGAGCGGACCAATTCATAAAAAATATTGGAATCAGTCGAAAATTTGATGTGGGCAAGAAAGAGGTGTTCATAAAGATACCTTGCGGTCATCGCGTGTTTAGCATCGCTTTGGTTGAGAAAGGTCTCCCATTGTGCGATTTTTTTCTGATCCAGCGGGGGAACAGCGACAAGACGAGTTTTTTCCTCCCCTTCTGGCCCTAAAGCGCCTTGTGCCAGCCAGCCGGCTATTAATGTAAACTCAATATCCGTCAGCGGTGGAAAGCCATAAGGCATACCCCGGTTGGGGTGTTTGGCAAGATATTCGCCGAGTTCGCCTTCCGACTGGGCACAGGTCAGTGCGTCCTCTTCCGGTTTGAAAGCATCTAGGTCCTGAATGGAGTGGCTTTTTTTATGATTGAGAAGCTGAAGGAGTATTGAATTGTTCTGTCCACATTCGGCGGTGTTGGCTGTTACACTGTGGAAATCTTTATTTCGCCACTGGTCAACAGTGTGAGCATCCATAAACAGCCGTGTCGGTTCCATGGTTTGCAGGCGCCTGGCGTTGTACACTGCCTTCTTGCTGGCTCCGCGCTCTAAGCCCTCAAACGAATCGAGTTTCAATTGACAAGGTGAATTATAACAGCTATGGCAAACGACGCATCGCTTAACCAGTACCGGCTGGACCTCCTTCATATAATTGATTTTCTGCATGGGAGGGGCGAATTGGACAGGCGGCAAGGCTTGAGTGATACAGCCGGTCATAAGAAAAAGCAGGGACAAAAAAACCAGGCGCGGGCAAAACATTTACTCCTCCAATAGTTAGCGGTTTAACAATAAGAAGGCATAAAAACCCTCAACCACACAAACTACTAGACTATCACCTAGCATTTATCTGGATCTCTAGCAAGCCTATTTTGACTCTCTCCTGGAAAAACGAAAGTGTGTCAAACACCTTTTTCCTGATGGGTGGTGGCCAGCTGCACCAGTCGGCTAATAAACTCCCGAGACCTGACAAAGTTATCACGAAGCTTTGCCGGGGTGTCATCCACCGACCCAAATGTTTCTTGAAAAAAACCGGTTATGAAATCAGTATGCAGGCTTTTCGCTTTTGCAAGCATCGGGGCGGCGTTGGTCCGGACATGATCCGGCAAACGCTGCAATTCTTCGACAAAGGTGTTTTCCTTGTCGATCGCCAAGAGCATAGTTATCATGGCCTGAATGCCGCCGTCATTGACATAGGATGTAAATCTGGCAAAATCCTCAGCAGTCAATTGCTCTGCTCCACCTAGAAATTTGATAATCTTGAAAACAATCGACACCAGCCGACTGCCGCACACCTCCTCAATATAGTGGCGGTGGCCAGCTATTGCCCGCCCGGTTTCGGCCAAAAGCCATGCGTGAGGTGCCGCCTCCTGACCGGAATACATGGTATAAAGTGGGCGCAAAACATCCTGCTGAATCCGGCTTATCTCTGCCTGGGCAGTAAAAGGATTGATCATAGCTGCAGACCTGCTAATGCGGGCAGAAAGCCCGCAACCCAAGGGATATAATCCCCTCCCACTGCAGAGGGGATAAGTGCCTTGGTAGTGTTTTGGTCACCAATGTTCTCCCAAACTCATTTTCATGTTTTTATAACAGCTTTTAAGGAGTAAGGCACTAAAAATTCTCGATTTTACTACCCCGTACCACACACTGCTCAAGCTCCCGGCAGCATGTGTTCACCGACCGCATCATGTTGAAGATCTCGAGAGAAACCGGGTCATCCGGGCCAAGGTCATTTTCCGCCCTATCTAGAATTGCGGTGCCCAGACGCAAATATTCCTGAAGTTCCTCCACCAACATTTTCCGCTTGGCATGTTTTTCCTTCTCGCGAACCAAAAGAGGAAGTATCCGTTCTATAGAATACTCTACCAAGGCATCCCGCGGTGTATTGTACTGCTCGGAGACTCTTTCCAGGCTTTCGAGGGTTTTTCTCGATATTACATAGGTTTTCGCCACCCGCTGGGTGGCCTGGCCAACATTTACAAATTCGCTGGCGATCATCCTCAAGGCCTTGGTATCTTCTATAAGATGGTCGAAAAGTGACTTTTGTTTTATACCCAGCTGGCCGGCAAGAATGCTGAGGGCACCAATGGACCTCTCCGACAGCTTGAAGGTCGTCCGCACCGACTGCCTGCCGCGCAGATCGGCGGTAGTTTCCTCGGAATATTGTAAATGAAAAAAAGGTGTCGTTTTCTCTTTCATGCCCCACTCCAATGGTCCGGCCATGTATCATTACTAGCACTTGCAACTAATAAATAGTAATATTTCGATATCAACTTGTTGTCTTCCAATATTACCACTTTCAGACAAGAGATAAACCTTTAAAGGAAACCATGCCAACCAAATACGATGAGATCATCCAGATAGTCAATCGCCACAACAGAATAATCGGCCACCAGTTGCGCTCCATCATGCGAGCAGACGGTCTGACCCACCGAGCGAGCTACATTCTGGTTTTTAATGAGAAAGATGAGATTTTTTTGCAGAAAAGGACCGAAAGCAAAGATATATACCCAGGGTTCTGGGATGTTGCCGCCGGCGGAGTGGTGCTGGTCGATGAATCCTATGAAGAATCGGCCACCCGTGAACTCGCAGAAGAACTGGGGGTAAGCGATGTGCCGCTCCGATTTCTCTTTGACCATTACTATGAAGATGGTGACAACCGGGTATGGGGCCGCATCTTCATCTGTCGCCACAATGGTCCCTTTAGCCTTCAGGAGTCGGAGGTGGCTGGCGGCAGATTCATCTCCGTTGCCGAAGCTCTCCGTTTAAAAGACAAGGAGCCAATGACTCCGGATGGTGTAGAAATACTCTGCAAACTACAGAAACATCAAACTGCCCCCGAGAGCGACATCTTTTTCCTGCACGGTCTCGACTCTTCAGGGCAAGGGACCAAGGGTCAATTTTTTGCCGAACACTTTCCCCACATCCACTGTCCGGACTTCCACGGGACACTTGCCGACAGGCTGCGGCAGCTCACCAACCTGTGCCAGGGCCTGACCAGCCCTATTTTTATCGGTTCGAGTTTTGGCGGCTTAATGGCAACCTGTTACGCTACAGAATTTCCTGACAAGGTGGGCCGTCTTATTCTCCTCGCTCCAGCCCTGAACTTTGGTGAATACCACTTGCCAAAGAACAAACTGCAGGTCCCCACCATCCTCATCATCGGCAACAATGATACTGTCACCCCGCCTGTTAAGGTAATTCCCCTGGCGCAAAAGACCTTTTCCAACCTTGAAATCCGCCTGACAGAAGACGACCACATGCTCCATGCAGCTTTTTCGGCGATTTCCTGGCATGAACTCCTAATGGATTAGACAATGGGGTCGCAACCATTTTTTGCCGGCCTATGCTGCAGCGAAGACAGTCATCAGGGAATCATCCTGCTTTCGCCCATTGACATCGATATGACACGCTCTTTTGCCGCCTCCTTTCCAGCCATCGCTCTGCGCAGATCGACCAAAGGCTGGTTATAGCCGGTGTCGGCAAGGGGAAAAGTGCCGTAATGGATGGGAAGAACAACTGGACGACCGAGATCTTCAAAAGCCTGCAGACATTCTTCCGGCGCCATATGCCCGTAAGCCATAAACCAGCGGGGATCGTAATCGCCAATGGGCAAGATCGCCAACCGGAACTGCTTATACTTGTCTTTAGCCGCACGAAAATAGTCGCCATTGCCGTAACCGCTGTCGCCTACGAAATAGATATTTCCGCCCGGCGTAGTGATGGTGAATGCCGCCCACAGCGCTTTATTGCGATCAAAAATTCCGCGTGCCGACCAGTGATGCATGGGATCAAGATGAACAGCAAGCTCATCGCTCATCGCAACCTTTTCCCCCCAGTCATAGGCCTCGGCAACAACGGGCGGATCAAGGCCTGCAAGAAGCTCCTCATTGCCAAGCGGCACAATGATCCTTGGCCGTGAATGTTGCCAGAGCCTAGCCAGAGTCGATAAATCAAGGTGGTCGTAATGATTATGGCTGACCAGCACCACATCGATGGGCGGCAGATCCTTAAATGCAATGCCAGGCGGATGAACGCGGCGCGGCCCGGCCCAGGCCACCGGACTTGCTCTCTCGGCCCAGACGGGATCGGTGAGGATGTTCAGCCCCTGGGTCTGGATAAGAACTGTGGCATGACCAATCCAGGAGACCCGTAACTGGTTGCCCTCGACTCTTTTGGGTGGGCGGTCATAGGTGGGGATAAGGCTGTATTCCGGCCAAAATTGCCGATCGGAGGTCATCCGCCACTTGAGAAGGGAGCCGAAACTCTTATGCATCGGCCTGCCGGGATTGAAAAACTTTTGTCCGTCGAAATGATCTGACACCGGCCATTGATGCGGGCTTGCACAGCTTCCCAGAAAAAGTGTTAAAATCCCCATATAAAGCCCTGTCAGACGTTTTATTTTTTTCATCTTATCCACCCTCCCGAGGGGTGCCCCCGCCGCCCCTCATTTCAAAAGAAAAGTAATGCATCATAGGGCAATGTCATGTTCTCATCACCCTATTGCAAGGTCGGCAAAGCGTATTATTTTCTTGAGGAACAGCTAAGAGACTTCTGCATAACACTCAACAAACATGATTCCTGCCCCTATGAATAAACATCTTCTTGTCACCATCAGCAGCGACGCCGACAACCTCTTCGGTGTGCGGTTTGTCTGTTCTTTCTTCAACGACCTGTCGGAACATCTCGTTACCCTCCTGCATATCTGCAGACTTGACTGTGATAATATGACAAAATCCTTGACCGAGATGTGGCAGACCCCCGAAGAAAAAACTGGGTGCGAGCTCACCGGTGGACCTAAAAGATCACTTGACAAGGCTCAGGAACTCCTTGGCCGGGAGAATTTTTCCATCGACAGGACAATCACCAAAACGGCGGTCGAACGATACGGCAAGGTGAAAGACATCCTGACCGAGGGCTCACAAGGCTATTATGACGCCATCGTCCTCGGCAGGCGGGCATCTTACACGCTGCAATGGATGTTCGAGAGACCGGCGGAGGAAGTGGCCCAAACCATGATCCGTGACAGCTGCTGCGACGTGCCGCTGTGGATCTGCCCTGAATCCGAAACAGGGAGAAAAAACGTCCTGGTCGGGGTCGACGGCTCAGACAACTCCTGCCGAGCAGTTGACCATGTCGGCTTTATTCTTTCCAGCGAAAGCCGGCACAGCATTACCCTTTTTCATGTGAATAATGGCATAAGCCGCGAATCGACTGAAATCTTCGCCAGGGCCGAGAAAATCCTGCACGGCCACAATATCGGCGACGAGCGTATCCGCCTTTACAGCACCTGGGGGATATCGGTCGCCGGGGCGATTCAGAGTGAAGGCGAGAAGGGCGGCTACTCCGCGGTTGCCCTGGGCATGCACGGCAGCCAGGAAAAAGGCTTGCTGAAGGATTATATCCTGGCGGGCGGTACCACGGCCAAACTGATCAATAAAATTGAGAAAACCGCGTTGTGGTGCTGCCCTTAAAACTCAACTCAACAAGAGGGAATCCATCGCCAACTCTTCCCCCTGTGCTCTGTAGAAATGCTCGAGCAGATCCTTGACGGTCAGATTTTCCTTTTCTCTGCCCTGCAGGTCAAGGAGAATTCGGCCTTGATGCAGCATGAGAAGCCGGTTGCCGAAACTGATGGCATGCTTCATGTTATGGGTGATCATCAGGGTGGTGAGTTTGCGCCCCTTGACGATTTCCTGTGTAAGACCAAGGATCTGGCCGGCTGTTTTCGGATCAAGGGCGGCAACGTGTTCATCAAGGAGAAGTACCTCAGGCTTTATCATCGTCGCCATAAGCATGGTCAGGGCCTGACGCTGACCGCCAGAAAGCAGCCCGACCTTGTCGAGCAGACGATTCTCAAGCCCCAGGCCAAACTGCTGTAGTTCGTTGCGAAAGCGGTCCCGATCCCGAGCCTTGACACCGCGGGCCAGGCCTCGCCGCTTGCCCCGCAGGCTGGCGATTGCCATGTTCTGCTCAATGGTGGCGGACGGGCAAGTACCAAGCAGAGGATTTTGAAAGACCCGGGAAATAAGTGCTGCCCTTTTATACTCAGGCCAGGCGGTAACATCCTGGCCGGCAATGGAAATTTTACCGGAATCGGGGAAAAAACCACCGGCGATACAGTTCTGCAAAGTCGACTTACCGGCCCCGTTGGAACCGATGACCGTCACGAAGTCGCCCTCATCAAGTTTGAGATTGATGTTATTCAGGGCGAAGACCTCGTTGACGCTGCCCTTATGAAAATATTTTATGACGTTTTCGAGTCTAATCACCGGGCAATGAGTCTCTTCTTGAGGTTGGGGGTTATCAGGGCGCCGATAACCAGAACGGCGGTAATAAGATTGAGGTCACTGGGATTGAATCGGAAGTGGCCAAACTCAAGACCGAGGGCCAGGGCAATAGCCAGACGGTAGACGATCGAGCCCAAAAGGGCAGCGATAAAGGCCCTGGCCATGGTCTGACAGCCGAACACCGTCTCGCCGATAATAACCGAGGCAAGACCGGCAACGATGGTTCCAAGCCCCATACCGACGTCGGCCGCCCCCTGGTTCTGGGCGACCAACGCCCCACTGAGAGCCACCAATCCATTGGACAGACCTACGCCTAAGATGATCACCCAGTGGGTATTGACGCCCTGACTGGTTATCATTTGCGGATTATCGCCTGTGGCAAGAATGGCCTGACCGAGCTCCGTCCCCATAAACCAGATGATAAAAACGAGAACGAGACCAGCAAAGGTGCCAAAGATCAACAGCCCGGCGTAGTGGGCCGGAACCCCCAGGCGGGTAACCGCATCAAAAACCGTATTGACACCGAGAAGTGCCACATTCGGTCCTGCCATGATACGGATATTGATGGAATACAGGGCAATCATGGTAAGGATCGAGGCAAGCAGGTGCAGGATTTTGAATTTAGTGTTCAAAACCGCCGTCACCATCCCGGCCATAAAGCCACCAGCCAGTGCCAACAACAGGGACAGGTAGGGATTGACCCCGCTGGTTATGGCGACCGCCGAGATGGCGGCGCCAAGAGGGAGACTGCCGTCAACGGTAAGATCGGGAAAATCGAGGATCCGAAAGGTAAGATACACGCCTATAACCATTATGCCATAGACCATCCCCTGCTCGACGGCTCCCAGCGCAGCATACAAAGTCATACTATCATCCGCCGGTTATTCATACACCTGGCTTGCTTTTTTCAGCATTGCCGCAGGCGGCTCAAGCCCCATCTGCCGAGAGTAGCCGACATTGATATGGAGCTGCAGGTCCTTCTGGAACTCGACAGGCATGGCTTCAGGTTTCTCGCCTTTCAGAATCCGTTCGACCATCGCCCCAGTTTGCCTGCCATGTTGATAATAATCAAAACCCATGGCAGCCACCGCACCCCTTTTGACCGAATCGACGTCGGCGGCAAAAATCGGCAGCTTATTCTGCACGCCCACTTTTATCACGGACTCAAGAGCCGAGACGATGGTATTGTCGGTGGGAATAAACACTGCATCGACCCTGCCCACCAGACTTTTGGCAGCCTGATGTACATCGGCGGTCTTGCCGGCGGTGGCCTCAACTGTCTCAAAACCCAGCTTGGCGCTCAGTTCCTTGATTGCCGCGATAGTCGCTTTTGAATTGGCCTCCCCTGCATTGTAGAGAAGACCGAGTTTTTTTATGTCGCTTTTATAGGCCAGAACCATGCGCAGATGTTCCTCGATCGGCAGGAGGTCGGACACCCCGGTGATTCCGATGTCCGGTTTCTGCAGATCCTTGACCAGCCCGGCGGCTACCGGATCGGTTACGGCGGTAAAGAGAAAAGGTCGTTTGAGGTCAGCCGGTGCCTTAGCAAGGGCCTGCACACAGGTCTGGGCGCTGGGGGTGGCAATGGCTACCAGCAGATCGGCCTTCTCACCGATCATCTGCTGCGCTATCTGGGTCGCCGTACCCATATTGGCCTGGGCATTGTGGATCGTGTATGTGACATCGACCTTCTTTTCCTTGAGGTAGTCCTGCATGCCGCGCAGAACCGCATCGAGTGCCGGGTGTTCGACAAATTGACTGACCGAGATGGTTGCAGCCTGTGCAGCAAGCCCCTGAAAACCGATAAAGGTGCCGAGTAATACAGCTATTAAGAGTTTTTTCATCTTTATTCCCTCCCAGAAATAGTAACTCGATGTATGCTCTTTTCCCCCTGGAACAATGATTACCAGGGGTGCGACGCCATGGGCATTATCCTGCGATTTTGCCCTAAGACGACTCCTATTTTGATTTGCACACATCTAGCCGAAAATTATGGGAAGGTCAACGATGCTTTTGTTCTTTCTGGGGTGATTACTGCTCTCTAACGTCAGCAGGGTGGCCGACCGGTAAAAAACCACCCACTTTTGACAGGAAGATTACAGCACGTCCCTGTCACAAAAACAAAAACCCCGCCTGCAGCTTTCGTTGACCTTGAAGCATCAGCGAAAGAGTGCGGGCGAGGCGGGGAGCTGGAATTTTTAGAGAGATTATTGCTGTGGGGCGTTCATGTTCATACCAGGCCCTGTTCCTGAACCAAAACCGTGACCACGCCCCCCCCTGCCACCGCCCATGGGGCCGAGGTACTGGGAGACGCCTGCAACCTCAGCCTTGTCATGCATGGCTGTCCGCAGGTCAAAAAGTTCCCCGGCAACTTTCGCCGCCGCTTGCGGATCAGGCTTTTCGCTTTGCATAATGGCTCGTTTTTCTGCTTGTTTCATGGCAACCTGCTTATGCAGCGCTTGGTTATCTTTAAAAAATTTGCTTACTTTCTCCTTAGTAGCCGGATCCAGCTGCTGCATCATCTGCCCCTGCATCTGTGGGCAATTGCCGTAACCGCCATTGCCATGTCCCCCTCTTCCCCGGTTAGCCGATGCGGCGCTTGCCATGGTCAGTCCAGCTATCAGAACAATTGCTATAATGTGCTTTTTCATTTTGCTTCTCCTTGTGTGGGTTATCTGTTCCTGTGAACAGTTTGCTTACCGCTGTTACGTTCGACATCGGACCGCACCTGCAGACCGCTTCGACCGCTTTCCTTTGCCAATGATATAGCAACCACAATGCCAGTTTGAATTATTTATTTAACGTATTGATATATTTAGAGATATTCATACGGACACAAAAAATGCCATCGTGAATTCCAAAAGGACTAGGTAAAAACTACCCACCTATCACGTCCCGAACCGGGTAGATACTTCCCACCCTCCCCTCCCGTGCTATTGACTGGGAGAGAAAGTTGGAGTATTGATGGAAAAACAGCAGAGGCGCCATATGAGAATCATTTTCATCCTGACCATTTTTTCCTTTTTCTTTCTTGGCAGTACAACCCATGCGAGCAATGCCAAACTGCCACTCGATAAAAGAATTTCTATAGAAAGACTCCTGCTCATAGAAGAATATAAAATAGCCCTGCAAACTTGCCGTGAGCGTGCAAGAAAGGCTGCAAAAGATTCCTGCATCGAGAAAAAAAAGGACCTATTAGCCAAGACTTTTGATGATCTTCAATACGATCCCAAGGCTTACTTCACCAGAAAGGATGGAAACATGATCCATCCCAAAGACTCCGACAAGTGATTCTACCCCTCGCAAAAGGGCGATATGTATCTTAAAAATTCATTCTTAAGAAACTTAACACCCATTAGAAAATATGGGATTCCAGCGCTATTGACTCTTGTCGGATTATTTCCAAAGGTCGCCGGTCATGCCGAACTCGATCGGGGCCTTGACGTAGAAAATATTCACCCCTTCCTCCTGCAACCTTGCAAACAACCGATCAACATCTGTGCTGCTGACCGCCATAGTCACCTCTATGGGCTGATCGGTTAGTTCAAAGAAATGAGTGGAGCGGATTTTTCGGTCATGTCCGAAACCCTCGGCACCGGCAATCAGGGTGGCGCCGCTGACCCCTATCTTGCGCGCCTCCTCAAGCAGCCAATGGGCCAGAGAATGGTTGCCATGCCTGCGATCCTGCTGGGTGAAAAATGATAATTGATAACCGGTCATGGTAGGTTTCCTTTCAGATACGTTTATATAAGGCAACACTGGCAATACCGAGGATTGTCATCACCAGTGAACCAACGACATGGATGCAAATTGCCATCCCTGCCCAGAACAATCGACTCTGCTGAAGCAAAGTGGTAACCTCCGCTGAAAAAGTGGAAAAGGTAGTCAAGCCGCCGAGAAAGCCGGTAATAATCAATAGCCGCCACTCCGGCGCCAGATCGGGATGGCCGGCAAGCAGTGCCACGGCTACACCGATGAGATAGCCACCGATCAGATTGGCGGTCAAGGTGCCAAGCGGGATGGTTGGAAACAACGAATTCAAGGAAAGTCCGAGCAGCCAGCGCAAAACCGCGCCAGCCGCCGCCCCCAGGCTGATTGCCAAAATGGAATTTAACATATGTCAGTCCTTGTCAGGAACACATTCCTCCAGGAAGGAGTCTCTTTAAAAAGCTATTGTCGCAACAGTGTCTCACGAATCCAACACCTCTCTGATCTTAGAGAATAGCTCTCCGATCGGTTGGGGTGTTGCCTCTTATACCTTGCATCCTGGCTCCATTATGAAAACAAGGTTATCCTTTTCTTTGGAAAAATAATCATTTATTATGATGGGTAGCCAGTTTATTGTCAATCCTTTCATACAAACTGCAAACAAGCTTATAGAACCTTCATGAAAAATAGCCAAAACTCCTCTTTTTTGATAGAACCAAAAAGATTTCTCCAGCTGATTGGCAAATATTGTCAAGGATGTGCCGAAGACACTACGATCGAGGGCTTCAACACCTTCCTTCACGAACAGATTTTCCCGAACCTCGGCCAAGCCTTTTTTGAAATCTATTTTTACCAGGATATCGAGAAAATCTTTTTTCCACTACGATCATCTGCGCTGGACACAGAGTTGCTCTCTCCCACTGTTCCGCTCGGAATCCCAGGGGATGATCCACTCCTTAAAGATTTCAACAGGCACCGCCTTTATCAGGTTTTCACCACAGACAGCGCCACCCCATCATTTATTGCCGAGACAGGTAATGTCTCCCACGCCCTTTTCCCCATATTTATGGGCGAGCGGCTTGCGGCGATTCTTTATGTCGGCAGCAAGAAACTGCCAATGTTTCCGGATGACTACCTTTTCGGCATACAGACTCTGACGGCGATTCTCGGCTGGCACATAAAAAGCATGGATATAATCGCCCGACTTAAAATATTATCAACCACTCCAGAGAGTTCTAAACAACTCCAGCAAGCACTTTACGACATCAGCGAGCAGGCCCATCAAATATCTAACGAGGACGATCTTTACAAATCGTTGCACAACATCGTTGGTCGCCTTATCAATGCCAGAAATTTTTTTATTGCTCTGCGCCAAGAGCGAGAAGGTGAGCAATATATAAAATTCGTCTATTATTGTGACGAATTCGATTCGTACTTACAGGGAATGGAGTTTAAAATCGACCCGCAAGAAAAACTCAGCATGTCAGGCTTCTTACTTCAAAACGGCAAGCCGGTTTTGTTAGGTCCTGAAATTTTTGATGAGTTTTGCCAGGTAAACAGCATACAACCCCTTGGAACGAAAGCCCACTCCCTGGTCGGCGTGCCTTTTTTTCTCGAGCATCTTGCCGGTGTTGTCCTTGTTCAGAATTATCATGAAGAAATATACACCGATAAAGACAAGGATCTTCTGGTATACGTTGCCAGGCATATTGGAGACGCCCTGGCGAGAAAAAAAGCAATCGATGATATGCGCGAGGCCAATGAAATTTTTTCTCTTTTTCTCCGTTATTCCCCCGTGCATGTCTATATCAAGGAGGTTAATGCCGGAGAAAGCTGCATTGTAAAGGCCAGTGAAGCATACGGTTCATTGCTCGGCAAAACCAGTTCGGAGTTGATCGGCAAGTCTATTTCCGAAATATTTCCAGCAGAATTTGCAGACAAGACAATTGCTGATGATTGGCAGGTTGTCAGGAGTGGTGTCCCCTTGCAAACAGAGGACTATCTCGACGGGAGAACCTACTCGACGATCAAATTTCCCATAACTCAAGGAGGAAAAGCATTACTGGCCGGCTATAGCATCGACATCACCGAGCGTAAGAGAATGGAAGAAGCATTGCGAGAAAATGAACAGAGATATCGGATTATCTTTGAGAAATCTCCCTTGGCGGTAATCAGCTTCGACTCCGAAGGGACGATCGTCGATTTCAACGATAAGTTTGTTGAGATGATGGGTTCAAGCAGAGAAAAACTTCTCGGCTTTAATACCGCCCGGCAAAGCACTCGCAAGATGCAGAAAACTATTAAAAAAGCCCTGGCCGGTGAAATTGTCTCTTACGAAGACTCCTACACCTCCATTACCGGTGGAAAGACCACCTACCTTCGCGGCATATTCAGCCCGGTGAACCCCGGTCACTCGCCTACAGATGTTATCGCCACCCTGGAGGATATTACTGAGCTGAAAAACCATGAAAATGAACAGCAAAAGATTGAAAAACTTGACTCCCTGGGCCTTCTGGCTGGCGGCATTGCCCATGATTTCAACAATATACTAACAGGAATCTTGGGTAATATCTCGTTTTTGCAGGTTCTTATCGAACAAGAACATCGGGCGCAGAAACCGCTTGCCGAAGCCGCCAAAGCGTCAAAAAGGGCTGCCGAGTTGGCGCGACAACTCCTTACTTTTGCCAGGGGAGGTGAACCGAACAAAAAAGTAGTTTTCCTTCAACGTCTTGTCCGCGATTCGGTATCCCTGATGCTTCGGGGTTCGAATGTGCAGTCGGTTGTCAATATAGCAGAGTCACTTCATGCAATAGAGGCCGATGAGGGACAAATCAGCCAAATACTCAATAATCTGATTATTAATGCCTCACAGGCAATGCCCGGAGGTGGAACTCTGACAATTACCGCTGAGAATGTGGTCCTGCCTGAAAATAACACCTTTAGCCTAGTCGCGGGAACATATATCAAGTTGCAACTCAGTGACGAGGGATGCGGCATATCGCAGGACAACCTGGGGAAAATATTTGACCCCTACTTCTCAACCAAACAGAGCGGGACCGGCCTGGGACTCGCCACGACCTACTCAATCATCCAGAGACATGATGGGCATATCATTGCAAATTCAGTGCTCGGCAAGGGAACTACTTTCACCATCTATATGCCGTCGATCGGTGCATCCCCCGGAGAATTAACACCCGTAGCGACACAAAACGACAAAGTTCATAAAGGGGGAGAAGTGCTGGTCATGGATGACGATGAGATGATACGAAACATCGCCACCACCATGCTCAACCATTTAGGATATGCGGTTACAACATGTGCCGGTGGTGAAGAAGCCATCGAACTTTACCGAGAGTCCGTCCGATCGAAAACACCATATCTGGCAGTTATCATGGATTTAACTATTCCCGGTGGACTTGGCGGAAAGCAGGCCGCCGAACAACTCCTCGCTGCCGCCCCCGATGCTTATCTCATTGTCTCAAGCGGTTACTCGAACGACACTATCATGGCAAATTACCGTGAATATGGTTTTCGCGGAGCAATTGCCAAACCTTACAATATGAGCGAATTCGAGAAGGTTTTGGCTGCAGTGCCAACACGCTTTGCCGAATAATTCCATTAAATGTGCATAACAATTCAATCTATGCAACACCTCTTTATGGCGCTGTTTTCGTAACTTTCTGTTTTTTGCGTTTTCAGAGGTTTTTCTTAACTAAAAGCTCCGAAGATGTTATAGTATATATTATTAAGTTGGCCTTTTTTATCTTCCCTGGCCGTGTGCCAAGGAGTTTATGAAAATCCGTATTAAGGAGCTGGAATCATGAAAAAATATCTATTAGCGATTGCGGGAATACTCTTTCTCTTGCATCCAACGATTCTGCTGAGTGCGGAAGCAATTGTTGTCAATGAAGCAGATGGCATCAAAAAGATGAACATTGCAATCGGCGAAAATAACGTCGCCAACACCGGTTCAATAAAACTTAAGTCAGTCGACGGAATAGTCATCAACAAGGCAGACGGCGAATCCGTCAACATTGCCGTTGGGGCAAACAACAAATCCAACCTCGGCTCAATCGAGATGAAAAATAGCGATGCGACCGTTATAAATTTTACCAAGGATGGAACTGTCGTTACCGTCGGAGAGGGAAATAAAGCAAATCTCGGTTCGGTCGAAATGAACAACAGCCGGGGAACTGTCATCAACACCAACGAAGGGGGCACCAATCTTGCTATCGGCGACAGCAATACAGCCAATCAAGGCAGTGTGATCGCCAACGGCACAAGAGGTGACGTCGTCAATATTAATAAAGGTGGAACAAACATCGCCGTCGGCAGCTCCAATGAGGCTAATCTCGGCAGCGTGATCAATTCGGAAGGTGTAGTCAATGTTTCCAACGGCGGGACTAATATAGCAGTTGGAGACAGCAACACCGCCAATCTCGGCTCAGTTGCAACATCCAAAAATGTCGTCAATGTCTCCGGCGGAGGCACCAACATTGCCGCCGGCGTCGGCAGCAAGGCAAACCTGGGGAGTGTCTTGGATTCTGAGAATGCCGTTAATGTTTCGGCGGGAGGCACCAATGTCGCAATCGATGGCGGCAAGGCAAATCTAGGATCAACGCTCAACTCCAAGGATGCTGTAAATATATCAGGAGGGGGCACCAATGTCGCGATTGGCGGTGGTGAGGCGAACCTCGGTTCAACCATCAAATCAAGCAATACAGTCAACATCTCCGGCGGAGGCACAAACATCGCAATCGATGGCAGCAAGGCAAATCTAGGCTCAACCGTCAACTCGAGCGACTCTGTCAATATCTCCGGCGGAGGCACAAACATCGCCACTGGCGGTGGTAAAGCAAATCTGGGCTCAACCGTCAACTCAAGCAACTCTGTCAATATCTCCGGTGGAGGCACCAACCTCGCCACTGGCGGTGGTAAAGCAAATCTGGGCTCAACCGTGAACTCAAAGAATTCCGTCAACATTTCGGGCGGAGGCACCAACGTGGCCACTGGCGGTGGTAAGGCAAACCTGGGCTCAACCGTTAACTCAAGTAACTCTGTCAATATCTCCGGCGGAGGCACAAATATCGCCTCCGGCGGCAAGGCAAATCTGGGATCGGTGGTGAACTCAAGCGATGTCCTTAATATCTCCGGCGGAGGCACCAATATCGCCATGGGCGGCACGGCGAATCTCGGCTCGGTTGTCAACTCATCAGGAGTAACAAATATCTCAGGGGGTGGCTTGAACGTGGCCGCCGGAGGTACCGCTCATCTCGGCTCGGTGGTAAACTCTTCGGGAGTAACCAACATCTCCGGCGGAGGGACTAATATTGCCGCAGGCGGTAGAGCTGTTCTCGGCTCAGTTGTCAATACCAGCGGCGTCACCAATATCTCGGCAGGGGGAACGAATATCGCGGGAGGTGGCGATGCCATCATGAACTCTGTTGTCTCCGGCGTACAATACGACTCCTTGGGAAAACCAATTAAATAGAAAGTCTTCTTGGGAGAATGGCTATTGCTGAGGCCATGGCCTCAGCAATAGCCATTCTTTTTTCACAACGCACGGTGGCCGAGCAGCCACTCCTTGCAGAAATACAAATGCTTGGCTGTTTGTCGTCATATGAGCGAAATATGTACCCTCATACCAACGTGAAAACCTTTTCTAACGCCCGGCCATCATGGCCGCCACATCTTCTTCAGGGGTGGTAATCCCCTTGAGGTTAAATTTTTCAATCAAGGTCTTTGCCACGTTGGGGGAGAGAAATCCTGGCAGGGTCGGCCCAAGACGTATGCCTCGCACCCCTAGGTAAAGAAGCGCCAGGAGCACTAATGCAGCCTTCTGTTCGTACCAGGCAATATCAAAAGATATCGGCAGATCGTTGATATCGCCCATTCCAAAGGCCTTCTGCAGTTCGAGTGCAATCACCGCGAGCGAATAGGAATCGTTACATTGACCGGCATCAAGCACCCTGGGGATGCCGCCGATGTCGCCGAGATCAAGTTTCAGATATTTATATTTGGCGCATCCCGCGGTCAAGATGACCGTGTCTTTTGGCAGCAGTTCCGCAACTTTTGTATAATAGTCACGAGTTTTATGGCGACCGTCGCAACCGGCCATGACCACGAAACGTTTGATTGCCCCGGATTTTACAGCTTCAAGGATTTTATCTTTCAAGGCCATCACCTGATTATGGCCAAAGCCGCCGACAATAGACCCTGTTTCAAGGGACAGAGGGGCCTGGCAGGTCTTAGCTAACTTGATGATCTGAGAAAAATCCTTTGCCTTTCCATCTTTACGGTCGGGAATATGGACGCAGCCTTCAAAACCTACCGCGCCGGTGGTAAAGATCCGCTCCATATGTTCAGGATTGGGCGGAACAATGCAGTTTGAAGTGAAAAGAATCGGACCATGAAAGGACTCCAGTTCCTTTTTCTGCAGCCACCAGGCGTTGCCGTAATTGCCGACAAGATTGTCATATTGCTTCAATTTTGGATAATAATGGGCCGGCAACATCTCGCTATGGGTGTACACATCGATACCAGTACCTTTGGTCTGTTCCAGCAATTCATGGAGATCGACCAGATCATGGCCGGTAACAAGGATGCCGGGATTGCCACGGACGCCAAGACTTACTGTGGTCATTTCCGGGACACCATAGCCGTCGGCATTGGCCTGATCAAGAAGGGCCATGGTCTCAACCCCCATCTTTCCGGTTTTAATAACAAGAGCTAAAAGATCTTCCTTGCTAAGTGTTGGATCTACCAGGGCGGCAAGGCCTTCCATAAGAAACTCGAAAATCGGGCGGCTGTGCTTTTTTAATTGGTAGGCATGCTCGGCATAGGCAGACATCCCTTTCAGTCCGTATTGGATAAGGGCTTTTAACGAACGTTCGTCTTCGTCTACTATCTCAAGCCAGCCACCGGCGCCACTTGTCGCCTTGGCGAGAATTTCCTCCTCATTGTCATAGGTCCAGGCGGCACATTCCGGTGTCTGGTCGGTAAAATCCCTGCCGTGGGCCTTTTTATAGGCCTGACACACCTGCGCCTTTAATTTGTGACGATAGTCAACACTTTTTTTGATAAATATTAGGAAGTCGCTGCGGCTAAAATTGGCGTTGGTAATGGTGGCGAAGAGGCCTTTGTCGATAAAAAAGGCGATCTCTTCATCATAAATGTCAAATTCCCGGCCTCTGACACCCCAATGGGAAATCCCCTTGAGAGTCCAGAGAAAGAGATCCTGCAGATTGGCGACATCCTCCTTTTTGCCGCAGACGCCCTGGATGGTGCATCCGGTGTTTTTGGCGGTTTCCTGACACTGATGACAGAACATGGACATAGTGTACCTCCTTGCAAGGGTATTATTTTTGCAGAGCTTTACTGCAGGTTTTGATCGGCTCTAATCAATGATTGACAGATAATTATATGCGTTATTGACGGACATCCCAAGTAGTATTCCACGATGGTGCTCCACCCAGAAGATCCATTTCGGGACCGCATCAGTAAAACAGAAGTATATTTGACAATGCCTGAGTCTTTCACCTACAATAATTGCAGACAGTTCCGCCACGAAGGATTTTTTAATTAACAACCTGCTCTACTCACCCATGGCCACAACAACAAGAGCCTACAAGCTATTGGTACTGCTGGTTATTCTCTGCGTGCTCTTTGTCGCCGGCGATTATTTCATCCGTTTTCACATAGTCCTGCCGGGATTCGCCGAACTCGAGCGGCAGGAAGCAATAAAGGATATAACCCGCTGTTCGTCCTCTATAAAACGCGAACTCCGACATGTTGAAAAGCTGGGCACCGACTGGGCGGTTTGGGACGACCTGTATCAGTATGCGGTCGATGGCAACGAGCCTTTTGTTACCTCAAATTTTCAATGGGACACATTGGCAAAAACAGGTATTCACCTGATGTATGTCATCAACACCGATGGCAAAATCGTCTACAGCGGCACCATCCTGCCCTCAAGCGGTGAAATGATCAACCTTGAACAACTGCCTGCAGAGAATTTTCCTAAAGATCATCGTCTCCTGAAATTCCCTGATAACACCGGCAGTTTTGCCGGAATCTTTCTTACCGGCAACGGCCCCTTGCTTCTGTCCTCCCATAAGATTCTCACCAGCGTCGGAGAAGGCCCAAGCCATGGCACCCTCCTGCTCGGTCGTTTTCTCGATACTCAGGTCATCAAGGTTCTTCAACAGCAAACCCAGGTCGAGTTCACCATCCGTGACCCTCTTACCGCACCTTTTTCAGATGCTGAAAGGCAGCGGGTAAAGGATTTGGCAGCAGGCAAGCAGATAACCGAAATCGTTGATAACCATACCCTTCTCACCTTCGGCCTGCTCGCCGATCTGCAGGAACAACCAGCCATCCTCATCACCGCCACTCTCCCCCGCCATATCGTGGCGCGCGGTCGCGATACAGCACGAATTTCATCGGTCGTGGTACTCGTTGCCGTAGGGCTGATCATCTTAGCAGGGATAACCCTGACCCTGATTCTCGTCGTGAAATCCCGGCGGCGTCAGGAAGAGATAGAAGCCTTGGTCGAGCTGCGCACCGATCAATTACGAATATCACAAGAACGGCTGCATGCCCTGTCAGACGCCTCTTTTGAGGCTATTTTCCTCACCGCGGAGGGTATCTGTCTGGAACAGAATAAAGCTGCCGAGACAATGTTCGGCTACAGCAGTGCAGAGGCCGTCGGTCGCCTCGCTAGTGCCTGGATAGCCCCCGAAGACCGCGCTCTGATCAACCGCAAGGCCCGAGAGAAAGAAGAACTCCCTTACGAAATCAAGGCACTGCGAAAAGACGGCCAGATCTTTCCGGCCCTGATTCAGACGCGCGAAGCCGAATATCGGGGGCGAAAAATCCTGGTAAGCGCCCTGAGGGATCTCACCCTGCAAAAGCAAGCGGAACAAGAGCGTCAGCTTATCGAAGAGAAACTGCGTCGCGCCCAGAAAATGGAATCGATAGGCATGATGGCCGGCGGCGTAGCCCATGACCTCAACAATATCCTGTCAGGGGTCATCACCTATCCCGAATTGATTCTTTTGAGTTTACCGAAAGATAGCCCCTTAGTAAAACCGATCAAGGCCATCCGCGAATCGGGGAAAAGTGCGGCAGCGGTTGTCGAGGACCTTCTGACTCTCGCCCGGGGTGTGTCTAGCAGCCGGGTGAACAGCAACATCAATATCATCCTTGCTGAATACGCCGAATCGCCGGAATTCCATAATCTTAAGTCATTACAGGAACAGGTGGCCTTCCGTATAGAGAAAGATCCGCATCTCCTCAATATCACTTGCTCACCAATCCATATTAAAAAATGCATCATTAATCTTATAACCAACGCCGCCGAAGCGATAGTTGCCAAGGGTGAGGTCGTTGTATCCACCCGGAACCAGTATTGCGAAACACCTCTGGTCGACCACCCCGAGATGCACCAGGGTGAATATGCGGTGCTCTCAGTTGCCGACAACGGCACAGGAATTCCCAAGGAAAGCCTTGAGCGGATTTTTGAGCCTTTTTTCTCAAGAAAAGTAATCGGCCGCAGCGGCACCGGACTTGGCCTGGCGGTGATCTGGAACACGGTGCAGGATCATAAAGGCGGCATCACCGTGAAAAGCGGCAAGGACGGGACAACCTTTGAGCTTTATTTTCCCGCCACAAGGGACGACCTGGAGATCCTCCCCGACTCGATCGATATAAAAGAATACCAGGGCAAGGGAGAGAAAATACTTGTCGTCGATGACGATGGCGGCCAACGCTCCATCGCCACCCAGATTCTCAGTCGACTGAATTATCGCAACCATGCCGTCGAAAGCGGCGAAGAAGCCCTGCTGTATCTGAGCACGGAAAAAGCCGACCTGGTCATCCTCGACATGATCATGTCACCCGGCATGAACGGCTGTCAGACCTTCAATAAGATTCTTGAGATGCACCCGCGGCAAAAAGCCATCATCACCAGCGGCTACTCCGAAAGTAAGGATGTTCAGGAGGCGCTGTCCCTCGGGGTCCGGAAATTTTTAAAAAAACCATATCTCGTTGAAACACTGGCGATGATTCTCAAAGATACCTTGGAAAACAGCTGAACCCCGCAGAGAAACTCCATACAGGGCGTGGTCTGTACCAAAGTCACTCTCGACAAAACACTTCTTCATCTTATAGTTTGCTATCAAGCTGCCTGTATTGAAACATTATTGTCCCCATGCTTTAGCCGGGGATGGCAGTAGGCAAGGTTGTTAAACCCAACCTTAAACTATCAAAGGAGAAAACAATGACAAAATCACTCTTTGACGCAACACATATTGGCGATCTGAATCTGAAAAACCGCATAGCCATGGCACCTATGACCCGCGGCCGGGCAGGCGATACCCGGGTACCGAACGATATCATGGCCGAACACTATTTTCAGCGGGCCTCGGCCGGGCTTCTGATCACCGAAGCAACAGTCATAAACGAGCAGGGCATCGGCTGGATCGGATCGCCCGGTATCTACAGCAAAGAAATGGTTGCCGGCTGGCGCAAGGTAACCGAGAAACTGAAACCCACCGGCACCCCCATCTTCCTGCAGCTCTGGCATTGCGGCCGGGCTTCGCACAGCGATTTTCATGGTGGAGAACTGCCCGTTTCGGCCTCAGCCGTGAAGATTGAAGGGGATGGCATCCATACCCCCTTGGGTAAAAAGGACTACGAAGTTCCGCGACCGATGAGCGTAGCCGAAATCAAAGCAACCGTGGAAGATTACCGCCGGGCAGCAGTTAATGCTCGGGAGGCCGGCTTTTCCGGAATCGAAGTGCACAGTGCCAACGGCTACCTGCTCAACCAGTTCCTCGACTCCAAGACCAATCTTCGTGCCGACACCTACGGCGGCAGCCTGCAGAACAAGTACCGTTTTCTTGGAGAAGTGCTGGCAGCGGTTCTGACGGTCTGGCCTGCGCATCGGGTGGGCGTCAGGCTTTCACCCAATGGCATTTTCAATGATATGGGCAGCCCGGATTTCCGTGAGACCTACCTCTACGCCATCAAAGAACTGAACAAATTGCAACTTGGCTATGTCCACATCATGGACGGGCTGGCCTTTGGTTTTCACCAGCTTGGGGAGCCGATGACCCTGAATGAGTTCCGGGCCCACTACACCGGAATCCTCATCGGCAACTGTGGCTACAGTAAAGAAGATGCCGAACAAAGGCTGGCAGCGGGAGTGGTTGACATTGCCGCCTTCGGTCGGCCTTTCATCAGCAACCCCGACCTGGTTGCACGACTGCAGAACGGCTACCCTCTGGCTCCCTGTGACGACATGTCGAAATGGTATACCCCAGGCCCGGAAGGATACACAGACTACCCACCATACGGTGGGTAACCACCACAGAAGGAGAAAATATGAACTTTAAAGATATTTCTGAAAAAAGGCGCTCAATCAATTTTTTTGATCCGGACCATGACATTTCCGAGGAACTCCTCGGACAAATGATTGAAACCGCCGCCAAAGCCCCATCTAGTTTCAATCTCCAACCCTGGAATCTCATTGTCCTCCGCGACAAGACAACGAAAGAGAAACTCCTGCCTCTGGCCTGGAACCAACCGAAGGTTGTCGAGGCGCCGGTGGTGCTGATCGTCCTCGCCGACAAAAACGGCTGGCAGGAAGGACATCCTGTTGTCGAGAAAAACTGGCAGGAAATGCTGGCAGCCGGAAACATGCAACCGGCCCAGCGTGACTGGTTTTTGAATGCCGCCAAAGGTCTTTATAACTGGAGCCCCGACGCCAACCTGGCCTTTGCTGCAAAAAACACCGGTTTTTTTGCCATGGGCCTAATGTACGCCGCTACCAGTCTTGGACTCGCAAGCCACCCGATGGACGGCTTTGACCATGAAGGGGTGCGGAAGGCCTTCAGCATCCCCGACAATTTCTGGGTGCCCCTCCTGCTTGCAGTAGGCTACCCCAAACCGGGACTGGCTATGCATCCAGCCAAATGGCGAAAGACGAAAGAAGAGATTGTGGTTTCGTTCACCTGAACAAATGATACAGTAGAAGCCTGTAAAAAATTACGGCCATGTTTATCAGCGTCTTCGATATCTTTAAAATCGGCATCGGCCCGTCCAGTTCCCATACTGTGGGACCGATGGTGGCGGCGGGTCTTTTTCTGAAAGCTCTGGCGGCACGGACAATTGCCGCCGACCGTATCCGGACGAGCCTGCATGGATCGCTGGCCTTCACCGGCCGGGGCCATGGTACGGATCGCGCAGTTCTTCTTGGCCTGGCCGGATACGAACCGGCGACCGTCAATGCCATACACGCGGCAACAACTCTTGTAGACATCGACGAGCGGCGGCGCATTGAACCGCCGGGTTTTCAGCCCTTCCACTTCGATCCAAACTCCGATCTGATCTTCGATTTCGGGCCACCTTTGCCCGGACATGCCAACGGCATGCGTTTTTTCGCTTTCGACAAAGACGGCGCTGAACTTCTGCAGCAAACCTATTTTTCCATCGGCGGTGGTTTTGTCGTCCTCGAAGAAGATCTTGACGCCGCCGGGCAGGAGATGCCTCTCCCCGCCCAACCGACCGTCCCCTACCCGTTTGCCTCCGCTGATGAAATGCTCGCTGTCGGGCGGGCAAAGGGGATCTCGATTGCCGAAATGAAGCGGGCAAACGAAACAACCATCCTGGACCAGGCAACGTTGGAGCAAAGGCTCGACCTCATCTGGCAGGTGATGGCGGACAGCCTCTGCCGCGGCCTTGCCACGGGCGGCATCCTGGCGGGCGGCCTTAAACTGCAAAGGCGGGCAAAAAAACTGCATGAGCAGGTTATGGCCGAGATAACTGCGGCCGGTGGCCCCGCTCTTCTTCTCAACGAATGGCTGGCCCTGCATGCCATGGCCGTCAACGAAGAAAATGCCGCCGGCGGAAGGATTGTGACCGCCCCGACCAATGGCGCTGCCGGAGTCATTCCAGCCGTTCTGCAATATTATCTTACCTTTTATCCGCGGGCGTCGCAGAAGGGTGTGCGAACTTTTCTCCTCGTTGCCGCAGCCATCGGCGGTATCATCAAACATAATGGCTCAATCTCCGGTGCTGAGGTCGGTTGCCAGGGAGAGATCGGTTCCGCCTCGGCCATGGCCGCAGCCGGGCTGTGCGCGGTTCTGGGCGGCAGCAACGAACAGATCGAAAATAGCGCGGAAATTGCCTTGGAACACCATCTCGGCATGACCTGTGATCCGGTGCTTGGGCTGGTGCAGGTTCCTTGCATCGAACGCAACGGCTTTGGTGCGGTGAAGGCGGTGACTGCGGCAAAGCTTGCCCTGCGCGGTGACGGCAGCCACTATATCTCCCTCGACAGGTGCATCAAGACCATGTATCAGACGGGTCTTGACATGCATGAGAAATACAAAGAAACCGCTCAGGGCGGCCTGGCGGTCAACCTGGTTGACTGCTGACGACCATTGCTCTTCTGTTTTCGGTCAATGACCGTTAGCAAATAAAAGCCAGTTACTGTTTCACCTCTTTTTTGTTACTGGCCGGGTTCGTAGCCGCTGAGGATTTTGTCTGCCAGGTCCGGATATTGTTTACGAACACAGTCCGGGCATATGCCATGGGAAAAGCGAACATCGGCGTGTGCCGAGATATACGCCTCCACCTTGTTCCAATAGCCATCGTCATCGCGAATTTTTTTGCAGCCCGAGCAAATTGGTAACAAACCGGTGAGTTTTTTCACTTGACACAGCGCTTGCCGCAGTTCGTCGATCAAAAGCTGATTCCGCTTCTTGGTCCGATAGAGCGAGATGTGGGTCTTTACCCGGACTGACAACTCAGCAGCATTAAAGGGTTTGGTAATATAATCGACTGCCCCTACCTCAAAACCCTTCACCAGATCTTCCGGATTGGATTTAGCAGTAATGAAAATAATCGGAATATCCTTTTTGTCCTCCAGAGCTTTTATGCGGCGGCACAAGGTATAGCCGTCTAGGGTAGGCATCATGATATCAAGAAGAATCAGATCCGGGGAAATCCGCTGCAAAATATTCCAGGCCTTCTGCCCGTCACCGGCGACTGATATCTGGTAATCTTCGAGGCTGAGGATGTTTCCTATCACCTCAAGGTTTTTTGCAACGTCATCGACCACGAGGATCAGCGGTGCTTTTTCGGGGAGATCGTGATCAAGCATTTCCATGTAAGGCTCCTGCCGGTTGAGAGATAAATGTTTCGTCATGCATCGGAATCCTTATCCGGCTGGTCGGCTTTTTCAATCATGGCCACCAACTCGGGAAAGAGTTTGAAGGTGTCGGGCAATCGTTCCATATCAAAGGTTCTCACCTGGCTCAGCACTTCGGCCGCCCACAAACCGAGAAAATCCAGCCCAAATTCCATTGACAGACGCTGAATTTCCTGGGCAAATGTTTTGATTTCGTTAACAATAAATGTTTCCTGGTTTTCTTTCCACTGCACCATCATATTGTCAACCAGAATGCGCATGAGAGAGGATAGCCGATTTTCAAGCTTGCGAGTGGCCTGCTGTACCTGCCGCACCTCGGGCATGACGAATGCGCTTCGCAGGTCGGCAAACGAACTGCTGCAGTCTGCAGGATGGAAGAGGTTGGAGTGCGGCAAAAAACGCGCCAAGGTTTCCATGACATCCGCCAGCAGCAGCGGTTTTTTCAACCAGCCATCGAAGTGAAAGTCGGTGTGGAACTCATCGCTGCCGACCGCCGAGGATGATGTCACTGCCACAACAGGAATATTCAACTCCTCTTTCACCCGGTTGAAACGGGCAACCAGCGTTGGGTCTTGCAGGTAGGACATCGTGTAATCAAGCAGGATCATGTCCGGCTTGATGGCCATGCACCAGTCAATGCCGTCGGCGACGCTGATGGTCTCAACTGTGGCAATCTTTGTCGAACGGAGAAATTCACGAATCACCATACGACTGCTGTCGATGGCATCGATGATCAGGATAACCGCATCCTCATCGAAACGAATGGCCGAGCCACCTCCCTCACTTTTCCGGGCAGCATCCGACCCAAGCGGGGAGGCTACTGGAATTTTGCGAAGGACAGCTGTAAATGTGCTGCCCCTCCCCACCTCACTCCGTACAGATATCTCACCCCCGATCATCTCGACCAGTCGTTTGGTGATGCTCAACCCCAGGCCGGTACCAGCGTATTTCGAATTATCCTGGCTTTTACGCTGGGTGAATGGCTCAAAGATCGTCCCTTGTTCTTCGGCCGGAATGCCTATCCCCGTGTCTGCCACAACAATTTCAAGATCAAATACACCGGCTGCTGGAGGGGATAATGCGTGCATGGAGAGAGATATTCGACCTTTGTCGGTGAATTTCACGGCATTTTTCAGCAGATTGAAGAGAATCTGGCGGAGCCGTACCTCATCAAGATACAGTGATTCAGGCAGGGCCGGATCAAGATCAACCACAAATTCCAGGTGTTTGTCCTCGACTATCTGGATGAAAATCGTCTGAATCTCAAGAGCAATGCCCTTCAGAGCGATGGCGGTCGGTTGGAGTTCAAACTTGCCCGCCTCGATTTTCGCCAAATCGAGAAGGTCGTTAATCAGCCGCAACAGGGTATTGCCGCTGATAGTGATGGCACTGATATACTGCTGATGCCGTTCATCATGCAACTGGTCTTTGAGAATTTGGGAAAATCCCAGGATGGCATTCATCGGGGTTCGAATTTCGTGGCTGACGTGGGCCAGAAAATCGGTTTTCAAGGTATTTGCAAGCCTGGCTGCATCCCGTTCAATACGGATCCGACTGGCTACCAGGGAGCTTATCAACATCCCGCCCAGGGCGAGGAGTGCCGCAATATACCAGCCCGACGCCGACACCCCCAATGATTGCGTCTTGGCAAATTGTTGCGATTCACCTTGCGTTGTTGAGGTTTGTGACCTTAAGGTACCTTGTTTCGAAGAATTTCCGGTCGTGGAGAGCTGGGGAACAGCGAAGGCCACAGGAGGAACTTCCGGGCCAAACGGGACATCGGCCCGGTCTTGCCGTTCCAACGCCTGCCTCTCGGATAAAGCGACACAATCCTCTTTTTTTTCCTGCGCCAGCGCATTACCGGCAAGATCGGTTGTCAGTGCCAAAAAAAGCAGGCCCACAGACAGGGCGGCCGACAAGTGCATTATGCTCATATTATGTTCGCTGCCTCAACATTACCTCGGGACAACCACCTGCACAACATGGCGCAACAATCTCTTCAAAAAAACACCGCTTGACCCAACCTGGATGCGGTAGGCCAAAGAGTAGCCCATCCTACTCAGTTTTTTTTACAGAGGCAAGTGTTCAGCGATGATTCTGACCGAAGGACACCTTGACTGAGCTGGCAAAACTAGGTAGGATAGCTCCTATCATCAAGAACATGCGGGGAAAGGATGAAACTGCATGACAACTTTTCAGTGCCTTAGAAATTCGCTTTTTGCTTTTTATGAACGAATTTCGCGAAGGTATTTATCCCGTTTACCGGGGTTACGACTCATTAAACCGACTATGACAATTACCCTGGGTAATGCACAAAGATCCTTAGCGACCGAAGATATCCCTCAGTGATCAATCCCTCGGACAACACCAATATCCCGACAGATGGTAGGCCCCGTCACCCTATTTTTCCGCCCTCTCGCACAAGTGGACTAAAGCCTGGCAAATTTCCGCCGCGACAACCGGAAGATATCAGCATCGAACGCCCTGATAACGGCACTCCCCCCCGCGCCCCCTCGCGCCGCAGAGCGGCTGTCGATAAACCCCGAAGGTGGTGGCCGTATTTGTTGTTTTTTGCCGTCATCATCTTGGCAGCCGGCTCTGCAGCCATCTACTATGAAACGCAAACCTCGACACTGCAGGCTCGGTACATAAGTGCCTTCGCCTCAAAACTCAACTATAAAGTTGTCAAAGGTGCCAGCCAAGCCATAGTTTTCCCGAAGAAGGGCCCCTACGACCTTCGCCTGGGCTATGTCCAGTTACCTTCGATGCTCGGCAAACTCCAGCAAAAAGGCATGGAAATCACCAGCCAGGCCCATTTCAGCAATGATCTGCGCCGCTATGCCGAATTTGGCTTCAATATTCCCTTCAACGAAAAAAGCCAGGCCGGTTTGCATATTCTTGATGCCACGCAGCAGTCGATGTACCAAATGAACAACCCCAAACGGGTCTACCCAGATTTTGCCGCCATTCCGACGCCGGTGGTGCAGGCGCTACTCTTTATTGAAAATCGTGACTTGCTGTCGGAAAATTTTCCCAAAGTCAACCCCGCTGTGGACTGGGGCCGGTTCTCAAAGGCAGTGATGGTCAAAACCGGTGAGTTGGTAAATATCAGCCTGCCATCCATGGGTGGCAGCACCCTTGCCACCCAGACGGAGAAATTTCGCCATTCGGATAATGGCATAACTTCCTCCATCTCCGATAAGCTCTACCAAATGGCTTCGGCAAGTGTCAGGGCTTACCGCAGCGGCGAGGATACTTCCGAATTCCGCAAACAGCTGGTCCTTGATTATGTCAATTCCGTCCCCCTTTCTGCCGCCCCGGGCGCAGGCGAAGTCAACGGATTAGGCGATGGACTGTTTGTCTGGTACGGCAGCGAATTTGCTGAAGTGAACCGGCTATTGCAGAAAACGGAAACAAAAGGTCCGGAACTGGAACAGCAGGCCAGGGTCCTTAAACAGGTTATCAGCTTGATGATCGCCCACCGCCGGCCGTCTTATTATCTCTTCAAGGGCCGCAGCGAATTGGCGGTTGTCAGTAACAGTTACGCCAGACTCCTGGCGCAGGGCGGCTTTGTTTCCCAGGCTCTCAGTGAAGCCGCCCAGTTCCAACCACTGGTTTTCCGTAATTTTTCTGAAAACTCTGCGGCGCAACAGATTGCCGCCAACAAGGGGATAAACGTCGTCCGCAATCGCCTCGGCACCTTCTTCGACACCTCCCTTTACGATCTCGACCGCATGGATATAACGGTCACCGCGACTTTGAATGCCACGTTGCAGGAAGAGGCCACCTGGTACCTGCAAAGCCTGCAAACCAAGACCGGTGCCGAAGCCATGGGCCTCATCGGCAAATATCTGCTGACACCCGATCAGGCCGATGCCCTCAGCTACAGTTTCACGCTGTTCGAACGTACGCCGAGCGGTAACGTCGTGCGGGTACAGACCGACACCACGGAAATGCCCTTTGATATCAATGAAGGGAGTAAACTGGAACTGGGATCGACCGCCAAACTGCGCACCCTGACAACCTATCTGGAATTGATCGCCGAGCTGTACGGGGAACTGAAAAACCTCAGCCCGACCGAGATTGAAGAATTCAATGGACAGCGTCCTGATATCCTGAGCACCTGGGTTTGCAGCCAGCTTCTGGCAGATCCACTCCTCCCATTAAGAACCTTGCTCAAATCGGCCATGGATCGTCCGTATTCTGCCAATCCGGACGAACAGTTCTTCACAGGAGGAGGGTTGCACATCTTCGGCAATTTTCGGCAGGAAGATGATAACCGCATCGTCACCGTCACCGAGGCCCTGCAGAATTCGATCAATCTCCCCTTCGTCCGAATTATGCGGGATATTGTCAACAGCACCCGAGCCAGCCAATGGGAAAACAATAAGCAGGTTCTGGTCGACGACAAAGATCCAAGGCGTAAGGAAGTTCTAGATAAATTCATTGATAATGAAAGCAAGGTCTTTCTTGGTCGATTCTGGAATAAATACTCTAAAAAAACCGCGGAGCAGCGTCTCGAGACACTAATGGCGGGGATGAATCCCAATCCTCTGCGACTGGCTATCATTCATCGCCATCTCTTCCCGAAGGCCGATGAGGCAACCTTCATCCGCTTTATCCGCAGCGAATTGCCGACAGCTGAGACCACTGACGCAAGGCTCTCGACAATGTATGCAAAATATAAACCGGGCGCATACAATCTGCAGGATCTCGGCTACCTCGCCGCTACTCATCCACTGGAACTGTGGATACTCGACTACCTCCAGCAACCGGGTGAAAAATCCCTGAAAGACGCCTTTGAAAAAAGTTCAAAAGTCCGCCGTCAAGTTTATGGCTGGCTGTTGCGCACCAAGGCCAAAAACGCCAGGGATTCGCGGGTCAGGACTGTGCTCGAAATCGACGCCTTTTCCGATATCCACAGGCGTTGGGTAAACCTGGGTTATCCCTTTGAGCACCTGGTTCCATCTTTGGCCACAGCCTTGGGAAGTTCGGGCGACCGACCAGCGGCATTGGCCGAACTGGTCGGCATCATCCTCAACGGCGGCAAACGGTTTCCCACCCACCGATTTACTAAAATTGAGTTCGCCAAAGATACACCCTACGAATCCATCGTTGAACCGCCACCCCCTGATCCGGTCCAGGTGCTGCACCCAGAGGTTGCTCGGGTGGTCAAGGAAACTATGGGCAAAGTTGTCAATGAAGGCACTGCCAGACGGCTGCTGAACAGCTTCAAGCAGACAGACGGTGGCCCGCTGCCAATCGGCGGTAAAACCGGTACCGGCGATAACCGGATCTTCGTTTCAACCTCCTCCGGGGGAAAAACCTCATCGAAGGCACTGAACCGCACCGCAACCTTTGTTTTTTACCTCGGAGACAATCATTTTGGAGTGCTCACCGCCTTTGTCACCGGCAAATCAGCCAACGCCTTCAGCTTCACCTCGGCCCTACCCCTGCAGGTGCTGAAAGGCATGGTCCCGGTTATTCTCCCCTATATCAACGAGGCCAACCGGCAGGTTCGGTGAGGACTCTTGATGATACTCCCTGGGGAATAAGCCTCCAGAGATGCACCAGGAGGTAAATACTCCTTGCATCGACGCACCGCATCATGGTAACTTCCGGCGATTTTTTACCCACAGAAAACAATGATTCATCTTACCAATATTCAAAAACAACACGGCAGCCAGATCCTCCTGCAGAACGCCAGCCTGCAGATCCTCCCCGCCACCCACACCGGCCTGGTTGGCCCGAACGGTGCCGGCAAAACCACCATCTTCCGCCTCATCACCGGCGAAGAGGAACCGGACAAGGGTGAAATTTCCTGTTCAAAGAAAACGGTTATCGGCTATTTTTCCCAGGATGTAGGAGATATGGCCGGACGAACCGTGCTGACCGAAGTGATGTCGGCAGCAGGTGATATCGTCGCACTCGGCATACAAATGCAGGAGATGGAAGCAGCCATGTCCGAACCCATGGCCGATGACGAAATGGCCACCCTCCTTGAACGCTACGGCGAGGCTGTTGAGGTCTTTGAGCAGCGCGGCGGTTACGATCTCGAACCGCGGGCCCAGGCGGTTCTCACCGGGCTCGGCATCTCGCCCCACGATTTTCAAACGCCTGTCGAAAATTTCAGCGGCGGCTGGAAGATGCGCATTGCTCTGGCCAAGATCCTGACCATCAACCCGGATGTCCTGCTCCTCGACGAACCGACCAACCACCTCGATATCGAATCTATTCTCTGGCTCGAAGAATGGCTGCGCACGGAATTCAAAGGTGCCCTGCTGATGACCTGCCATGACCGCGAGTTCATGAATAAAATAGTGACCCGCATCGTCGAGGTGGCAAATGGCAGCACCACGACCTACAGCGGCAACTTTGATTTCTATCTGCAGGAGCGGGAAATCAGGCGACAACAGCTACAGGCCAGCTACCGCCGCCAGCAGGAGATGCTCGCCAAGGAAGAGGAGTTCATTGCCCGTTTTGCCGCCCGAGCCTCGCACGCCTCTCAGGTGCAGTCGCGGGTCAAGAAGATCGACAAGATCGAACGCATCGTCCTGCCACCTGAGCAGAGAACAATGAAATTTGATTTTCCGGTACCGCAACGCAGCGGCGACGATGTCCTGCACCTGAAAAATCTGGGCAAGAGCTGGACCAGTCATGATGGTCGGGCCATCCAGGTTTTCAGCGGCCTGAACGGTACAATCAGGCGACTTGAAAAAATAGCCGTGGTCGGAGTCAACGGCGCCGGCAAATCGACACTTTTAAAGGTCATCACCGGCAATACCGAACCGAGCGAGGGCGAGGTACTGGTAGGCGCCGGGGTGACGATCGGCTATTTCAGTCAGCACGCCATGGACCTGCTGAGCCCGGACCAGACGGTCTTTCAGGCGGTCCAGGAATCCTTGCCCCTTGAAAATATCGGGGTTATCCGCAATCTCTGCGGCGCCTTTCTTTTCCAGGGCGACGATGTCGACAAGCGCATCGCCAACCTCTCCGGCGGCGAAAAAAGCCGGGTCATTTTAGCCCGACTCCTCGGCCGACCCTTAAATTTTCTCGTTCTCGACGAACCCACCAACCATCTCGATATTCAGTCGAGGGAGGTGCTTCTCGCCGCTCTGCAAAAATTCGAAGGGACGGTCATCCTGGTCAGCCACGACCGGCATTTCCTTCGCTCCCTGGTGACCCGGGTCATGGAGATCGATCACGGCGAAATGCGCTTCCACGAAGGCGGCTACGACAGCTTCATGCTTGACATAAATCATGGCTAAACGCCGTAAATCTAGGTTGAAAGATTTGCAGGTAATCAAAAATTACCTATAAAATCTTGTTAAACAAAAAAGGTGCAAAGCCAAATATATGACCGTGCACCTTCGAACTGTAAGCGGAAACCCGATCAGCCTATTTTTCTCCGTCTAAATCCAATAAGTAGAGCCAATCCCCCACCCATTAGAAGTATGGTCGTTGGCTCAGGAACTGGTTGATCTGGATTATTTACACTTCTCACTGTCCATGTATCAGGTCCATCATCAACGTATCTTACCAAGCTATAAAGCCCAATGTGGTACTGGCTGAATTGAGGTTGAGCTTACAACCACGTATTAAGACTTAAAACACCGGCGCTATCAAGCAGATAGTCAAAGCCATTTCCGCCAACACCGTTATTTATGGTTGCTGGGTGGGTTACTGGAGCTAAAAGCGAATCTTCATAATCAGCTGTTCCATCACCGTCATTTTTATAAATAGACATTTTTAACGCATAAACTTCGGTAAGTTGTCCAGTTCCAACTTCAGCTGGATTCCATTCAAATAGAATTTGGGAAGCATCAGTGATATTCAGTTCGGCAAACGTGTAGGTTCTTGTCTTACCAACACCGGATACAACCTCTCCGCCCGTCAAGACATCTGCATTAATACCATTCCAGGCAACCATGCCTTCTTCAGTGTCGGTTATTATTCCAGCACCACCAGTTTTCTGAATTGTCAGAATGTTATTTTGGGTTCCAAAACCGGTTCCAGAGTCAATATCTATGCTACTGTGTATCAAACTTGCTTCACTGGAAGGACTAAATATTGAGCAGAAAACAGGAATACACAGGCAAGCACTGGGAAGGGGTCACATCGCTCAGACCATTTTCACGTACCGCCGGGAAAAACGGCGAACGGGATAAGTACCTTAACGAAATTCGTTGATAAAAAACAAGAAACGAATTTCTAAGGTACTAAAAATCGCTTGTTTCGGAGGATCGAAAGAGATACTGTCATGCAAGCACAGCGAGATTGACCGGAGTCATGCATGAAAGGTTTTCGCTGGTTCTGGTATTTAACATCAGCTTTTTTTTTCAATATAATGGGTATGAACACAGCCACACCCACCGTTCTGTCTCGATTGGTGTTTGCACGAAGCATCAAGAACAACTGACGAGTCGCACCGACTCACCACCCCCAACCCCATGAGTAAACGATGGAATACCGCAGATTAAAAGGTCGCTCGTCTTTCCCTTTTGAAACCATTGCCGTAGGCGTCAGGTTTTCACCAAAGCTTGAGGCGATCATGAACGAGGCCAGACAACTGGCCGACAACTTCAAAGCCAAACTGCTGCTGATCCACGTCGGTACGCATAGTGCCGAAAAAGAAGCAACCCTTCTGGAAATCTGCGCCAACATGGGAATCGATCGTGAGGTGCGGACCATCTGGGCGACCGGCGACCCGGTTACCATCTTACTCCATACCTGCAAGCAGCATATGGTTGATCTCCTCATTCTGAGTGCCAGACGCCGCGAAAATGTCTTCCGGTATTATCTGGGCTCAGTGGCCCGGGGCCTGAGCCGCCGGGCCAAATGTTCGCTCCTGCTGCTTACCGAACCTCATGTCGACGGCACCAACTTTGGAAAAATTGTTGTCGACTGTGTTGACCACCCGAAAACTCCCCATGCTCTGAACACCTCTTTTTACTTCGCCAGCCGAGTCGGATCAGTTCAATTATGTGCGATCCGGGAAGTCGACCAGACGAGTCCGGCCATGTCCGTGGCGGGTGACAGCACCACCGGTGAACGAACCCAGGTAAAGGAACAGCAGGTAAAAGATGCGGAAGAAAAGCTGATAGAACTCACCTGCGACCACGCTACCGACAAACTTGCCGTTGAAACAGCAGTCCTTTTCGGCAGGCCGGGTTTCACCATCCGTAGATACGCCGAGGAGTACGGTGCCGACTTGCTGGTCATCCATTCACCCGACGAGCAGTACAGGCTCATTGATCGGATTTTCGCCCATGACCTGGAACACATCCTTGAACATCTGCCCTGCAATATGCTTATTGTCCATGCCCGCATAGGCGACGCTGCCTGATTACGCATAATGCATCGGCCATGTCAGAAGGCCCCCAAACGATCTGTATTGTTATGGCCCTGGTCACCAGATATCAATCCCTGTAAATTTCTGCAACCCGCCCCTTTCGCATTCTGACAACATCCGGTATTATTGCGGCAGCTTTTTCGCACCTTAGAAATTCATTTCTTGTTTTAAGAATGAATTTCGTAAAGGTACTTACCCCCGCAAGGGATATCGTAAAAAACCCGGTTATCGGGCTTAGGCAGTTGAAAAAGCGACAGAAGGAGCTACCGTCTCCTGCAACCGCCACCGGCACCTTTGCTCGACAACACCTGGACTGCACCCGAACATGGCCGAAAAAAACAAAGGCAACACTTCAGAAACACTAGATAAAGGCCTGAAAATTCTCAACCTCTATTGCGGCGAGAAAGCGACCTACAGCCTCAGCGAGATTTCCCGAAGCCTGGGTATCAATAAAACCTCGGTCTTTCGCTTCGTCAACACCCTTTGTGAACATGGCTATCTTCAGAAGGACACCAAGGCTCGAGGCGCGTACTCCTTAGGGATTAGAACCATTCCCCTGGCCCATTCCTTCCTGCAGAAGGCCGATATTGTCCAAAGCATCAAACCTTACGTCGATGAGGTCCACAAGCAATATGACCTGCATGTCGATGTCGGATTGATCCAGAACAACAACATCTACCTGGTCTATCGCCGCGAGTCGAAAGACACCCTGGCCTTCCTCCATTTTACCGCAGCCGGCGACCTGCACAACCTGGCCACTGGCAAAGCAGCCATGGCCTTTATGGATGAGGTTCAGCTGGCCGGCTTTCTTGATCGCCCAGGTCTGCAGCCTGAACATGACCGGACCTCCCTCAACCGCGAAGCCATACAACAGGAATTACAGGAAATAAGAGCAAGAGGCTATTCCTTCAACCGGGAAACCTTTTTGCCCGGCCTGATCGCCATCGGCGCCCCGATCTTCAATCTGCACACCGCTAAAGTCGTCGGCGGTGTAAGCTTCGATTCCTCCACCACCCGCCATACCATGGACGCATTTGAAAAACAGTACGCCTCCTTACTGGTGGAATTGGCGAAAAAGATTTCTGCTGCTCTTTCAGTGTAGGAGCAAGCAGGATCCACCCTGGCTGTTTCGCACCTCTATTCCAGCTAAATGTCCCTGTCCTATGGCCACCTTCGCCCAGCCAACAAACCTTGTATCCCAAAAGTCATCGATAACTATTGCACCCTAACACAATAATTGGTAGTCTCCACGTCATTGTCATGAGCGGAACCCATAACTACTTCGGATAGATACCTCCCCAGGATTGCCGAAAGCCGACAACCACGGAGTGTTTACCCACAGACGATATTTGGTGCCTTTGATATTCGTCAAGGACTTCTCCAGATTACCGCGGTTCGGCAGAGATAATAAGCAATACCTCAAGGAGAGGCAGGAGATGTCGGATCGCCAGCAATTTGAACGGGTATCGTGGTTTCATGGCCGGATCAAGGCCGGCAGATTTCCAAACTCCGGCCACCTGGTCGAGGAATTCGAGATCTCGCGGCGCACTGCTCACCGCATCATCGAGTATATGCGAGAACGCATAGAGGCCCCCCTTCTCTATGACCATGCACGTCGCGGCTTTTGCTATTCCGACACCGCCTTCGAAATCCCCGGCCACTGGATCAGCGAGACCAACATCCTGGCCCTGTCCCTGGCCGTCCGCCTGGCCTCAACCATCCCCGACCCGGCCTTAAAGGACGACCTCTGCCGCCTCATCAACCGGATGACCGGCATCGCCGGCAAAAACATCCGCGCCTGCCTGCAGCAGGTGGACGGCAAGGTATCGGTTAAAAACATCGAATACGCCCTAGTGAACACCGGGATCTTCCGGCAATGTGTCGAATCGCTGTTCGCCGGCCGGGCACTGCACATCACCTATCACTCTCCACACCAGGGCAAAACCTCGACACGAACCATCCAGCCTCTGCACCTCATGCACTATATGGGCAGCTGGCACCTCATCGCCTGGTGCAGTAAACAGCAAAAACTGCGCGACTTTGCCCTGGCCCGCATCCGCGAAATCGCCCCAACCGACACACCAATCCCCGTCCCCACCGACCTGGGCGACATCAAGGAATATACCCGTAAACATTTCGGCATCATGCAGAGCGGTACGACCAGCCGGGTGGTGCTGCAGTTCTCTCCGGCAATATCGCCGTGGATAGCCGAACAGAGCTGGCACCCCGAGCAAAAGACTGAAACCGGCCCGGACGGCTCCCTCCGCCTGGAATTCCCGGTCGCTGACTTCCGCGAACTGGTGCGCACCATCCTGAGCCACGGCGCCGAGGTGAGTGTCATTGAGCCCGAAGTATTGAAAAATCTTGTGGACAAAGAAATCGAAAGGATGGCGATGAATTATTTTTTAAGCTGACACGCCCTGGCAGGGTGGGTGTGGTAGAGTGCCAGGAGCAACTTGAAAAACTTGAACAGGAAGGACACGCTATGCAGAGAACTGATGACGAGACAACCTCCATCACGACGGTAATCAACCAGTTCGCCAAGGTCTGGACCCTCCTCCTCCAATACGATGAGAACAGCCTTGCCCGACCTAAAACTTTGCATCTGTCCCAAAAAGCCCTCGATTACCAGATGGCGATAAAAGCTATAAATATCCTCAAGACTGAACTGAGCAAACGCGGGGAAGCCGGCGACCTGTTCGGCTGGGAACGAGATCATCAGCTCCAAGGAATCCTTGGCAACATCAGCCAAACCTTCGACGGTAAAGAGCTTTATCCCAGCGCCGAGGAGAAGGCTGCCAGTCTTCTTTACTTTGTTATCAAGGATCATCCTTTTTCTGACGGTAATAAACGGATTGGTTCTTTTTTGTTTCTAGTGTTTTTGGAGGAGAATGGATTACTCGAAAAATCGGGGATCAACGATAACGGGCTTGTTGCTTTGGCGTTGTTGATTGCCGAGAGTGATCCACGGCAGAAGGATTTATTGGTTCGGTTGGTTTTGAATTTACTGAAATGGCCTGAGATTACCACCTCAAATCTCCCGACCACAGGGCAATCAGAACTGGAAAAAACATATTACAAATATTGGGGAAAAACTGATAATAACAGCTATAATTACCACCTGTTGCCATATCATTGTTTGGATGTCGCGGCGGTGGGCCAGGTGTTGCTCGACCCTGAAAAGCCGTTATGTCGACGTTTGGGTGAACAAATCGGTCTCTCACCAGAGCTGCTCCAGCAATGGTTCATCTTCTTTCTTTGTCTTCATGATATTGGCAAGTTTGCCACGGCCTTCCAAGGCTTGGTGCCCGGGCTATCGCCACAACTCGTGCCCGCAAGCCAGCAAAAGCCTTACACTGAACGTCATGATTCACTCGGTTATTTGCTTTGGGATGATGAGGAAGGGCTCTTAGACAGGTTACAAAAAACAAGTTCTTTCTTAGGAGGAGATCTGTGCTCCAACCCCATCCAACTCCGTAGAACCCTAGATGTATGGATACAGATCGTTACAGGCCACCATGGCATTCCACCCAAAACAAGCCCCATCAACCGTTCAAACCATTTCACCAAGCAAGATGAAGAAGCTGCTTTGCAGTTCGTTCAATCTGTTTGCAGCCTGCTCCTTTCGGAACGTGAATCATCATTCCTTGCCGACAAGACGTTTTGTTATCGCTTGAAACAAGCTTCCTGGACATTTGCAGGTATCGTGGTGTTAGCTGACTGGCTAGGATCAAGTCGATCACCGGATTCATATTGTCAACATGAAATCAGCCTGGATGAGTATTGGCGTAACCAAGCAATACCTTTTGCCGAGCAAGCAGTTGCCCAGGCTAGGCTTGACCCTTCACCTGTTGCGCATTACGCCGGGACAAAGCACTTATTCCCTTTTATCAATAATCTGACGCCGTTACAGCAGTGGGCCGCAGAACGAGAACTGTCCAACACGAAACAATTGTTTATTCTCGAAGACGTTACTGGTGCAGGAAAGACAGAGGCCGCCCTGACACTTGCCCATCGCCTAATGGCAAGCGGGCTTGCTGATGGACTCTATGTAGCCTTACCGACCATGGCCACGGCCAACGCCATGTACGAGCGCCTAAGCAAAGCATATAGACGTTTGTATGCTCATGATGCTTTGCCCTCACTGGTGCTGGCCCATGGCTCACGGCATCTTTCCGATGCCTTCCGCAACTCGCTCGATCTACCTGAAAACATGAATTCGCGGCACATGTATGTTCGTGATGAGGAAACCGCTGAAGCTTTTTGCAGTGCCTGGCTTTCCGACAGTCGGAAAAAGGCCCTGTTAGCCGAGATCGGTGTTGGTACTCTGGATCAGGCATTATTAGCAGTGCTTCCTGCTAAACACCAGTCGTTGCGTTGTCTGGGGCTTGCGAGGAAGATTCTGATTGTAGATGAAGTTCACAGTTTTGATCCTTACATGAATCATTTGCTGCAGCGTTTGCTCGAATATCATGCCTCACAGGGTGGCAGCGCAATTCTGCTTTCCGCGACCTTACCGTACGGAATGCGCACAGACTACCTGCAGGCCTTTGCCAACGGTACTGGACAAAATGCACCAGAGCTGCAGCAGAAACAATCATATCCTCTGGCAACCCACTTCCCCACATCTGGACAAGTTGAAACCGTTCTCGACACACGTCGTGAGGTCAAGCGGACGACTTCCGTTGTTTTGCTCGATTCAGTCAAGCAAGCGATGAGGGTCATCAAGGCAGCTGTGGAAAAGGGAAAATGCGTTTGTTGGGTACGGAATACCGTTGGCGATGCCATAAAAACATACCGGCAACTGGCAAAGCAGGATTGGATGGATAAAAGTAGGCTTTCTATCTTTCACAGCCGTTTTGCCATGATAGACCGGCAGAGAATCGAGTCTGCCACGCTGGAATATTTTGGGGACAAATCTACAGCCGATATGCGCCGAGGTCGCGTTCTGATAGCCACCCAGGTTGTGGAGCAATCACTTGATCTCGATTTTGATGTCATGATTACTGATCTTGCCCCCATTGACCTTCTCATACAGCGGGTAGGCCGCGAACATCGACATGTTAGAGATACTTCTGGGAACCGGATTTACGAAGAAGGCGTAATTGACCAAAGGGAATTGCCGGTGTTTTACATCGTTGGTCCGCCTGCAACCGAGAAGCCAGCGGAAAACTGGCTCAAAGCTGCGTTACCCGGCACACAGGCAGTTTACCAGCATGTGGGCCAACTGTGGCTGACACAACAATTACTCAGCAAGGCGGGCAGCTTGAATATGCCTGGAGACGCACGCACCTTGATCGAAGGTGTCTATGGAGAAGCGGCACAAGATGCAATACCGCCAGCATTGAGGGAACTTACCTGGCAAGCGATTGGCGAGGATAGCGGGAAACTGAGCATGGCGAACCTGAATGTCTTGAAACTTGCAAAAGGGTATTACAGGGCCAGTTCGGATGGCGGCGGATGGGATGATGAATCGAGAATTCCGACAAGGCTTGGCGATGAGACGGTACGGATTGCTCTGGTGGCTAACAGCAGTCAGGGATGGCGACCATACGCTGATATCGAAAAGTTTGCCTGGGATATGAGCATGCTGAGTGTGCCGACCTGGAGATGGAAAAAAGCTAAAGAACTTATACCGCTGGAAGTGACAAAATCTCTGGAGACGCTCAAGGAAGAGCACAAGGTTTTAAAATGGGTCGAGCTGTTTCCACTGACACCGGATCTGACAGCCTGGTATGACGCACTAATGGGGTGGGGTCTCTACAAGGAGGATGACGATGAATCTGATTGAAGACGCCTGGATACCGGTCATCCGGGCAAATAGTGGCAAGGGCCTGATATCACCTTGGCAGATTGCCGAGCAGGAAGACCCGGTAATGGAGCTAGCTGCTCCACGACCGGACTTTCAAGGGGCCATGTATCAATTTCTGATTGGGCTATTGCAGACTGGTTTTGCACCGGAAGACCAGGATGAATGGCTGGAGTATTGGAACAAACCACCGGATACAGATTTATTGCAAGCACGGCTGGAATTGTTTGCGGAGGCATTCGATTTTGATAATCCAAATGGACCGGCGTTTATGCAGGATTTTGCGATGCCAGACAGTGAAACCAAAGGTATTGCATCTCTGCTCATCGAAGCTCCCGGCGGGAAAACAGTCCGGGAAAACCTGGATCATTTCGTCAAACGTGATGTGGTCAACTGCATTTGTAAATCCTGTGCAGCCATGGCGCTTTTTACACTCCAGACTAACGCCCCATCCGGCGGGGTTGGTCATCGAGTCGGCTTGCGCGGTGGCGGACCATTGACCACACTGGTATTACCGCCTGATAGGGCATCTCTTTGGCGGATGCTCTGGTTGAATGTACTCGATAACGGAGATGTGCTCGGATATCCGGGAAAAGAGCACCAATCAACTGTATTCCCGTGGATGGGGCCGACCCGCGTATCGGATAAAAAAGGTTCCGAGACAACCCCAGAAAATAGCCATCGCCTACAAGCGTATTGGGGAATGCCGAGACGAATAAGGATTACATTTTTAGATGCTAATATTGACGGCGATTGCGACCTGTGCGGTTCGCATGCATTGCAACTTATAGACAAATATCGGGCACGCAACTACGGCGTAAATTATATGGGGGCGTGGGTGCATCCGCTAACTCCTTACCATTTCGATCCAAAAAAAGAAAAACCTCCTCTGTCAATGAAAGGTAAGGAAGGGGGTTTGGGGTATCGCCATTGGTTGGGTCTCACACTGGCTGATGACAAAAACGGCAATCAAGCTGCCCTAGTGGTCAGGAGATACACGGAACAACGTGCTCGCGAGTTGAGGATCCAACGAACCTCGCGGCTATGGTGTTTTGGTTTTGAAATGGACAACATGAAGGCTCGCTGCTGGTACGATCAAGCCTTTCCGCTGTTCAATCTCGATCCCGAACAGCGCAAGAAACTCCTTCTCTGGGCAGACGAGTTTATTACAGCCTCTCAGGACGTGAGTAATCTTTTACGCAAACAGGTTAAGGCCGCATGGTTCAGACGTCCTAAAGACATCAAAGGTGATATGAATATTATATCAATGGATTTCTGGCAGCGGAGCGAGCCGGTCTTCTATAGACTGTTGGAGCAATTATCAAATGTGCCGAAAGAACAGGAAATTCCGCCTCCTGAGCTATATTCTGTCTGGAAAAATGCCCTGCTGAAAATGCCCTTGCAACTCTTTGATGCCTGGGTTTTGGAAGCGCCAATCGAAGATATGGATATGAAACGGGTCATTGCAGAACGAGATGGGCTGATACGGCTGATAAATGGATGCAAGTCGATGAAAATAATAAAAGCAAAGGCATTACCGGAAAAGGAGGGAACGAATGGAACAAAATCCGCAGTATCAATTCCGTAACGATCCGGCAGCGCGTGACATGTTGCTGGTATGGTGGAATTGGCTAGACAAAAACCGTGGTGATCGTGCCAGATTGCGACGGGTTGAAAGCCCTGACGATGCGCTGCTGACCGCCGCATTTTCACGATTCTTATCTGGAATGCCTGAAAGTTGGGCAGAACCCGGTCACTTGCCAGCATCAGCCATGGTGGCCTCAATTCTGGCGCATGTAAGGGAAAATCAAACTACCTCTAACTTTGCTACGCAGCTGGCGACGCCCATAGCTGGCAGCGACAAGCCACGTATGAGCGAACTGCGTTTCCAGCAATTGCAGAAGAGCCATGAACCTGCCGAATTTTCCCGGCGGTTACTGCGAGCGGTACGAATGCTCGATGGCAACGTCAATATTCTTTCCCTGACAAATGACGTGTTACATTGGATGCACGAATATCAAAAGGGAACTGATCGCAATCCTCAAGCCCGTCTTACCTTCTGCTGGGCCACTGACTACTACCGCATCTTCCTGAAGAAAAAACCAAAACCAGATACCAAAGGAGAAAATACCCCATGAGCCGTTTCGTACAAATTCACCTACTGACATCTTACCCCCCGGCCAATCTGAATCGCGATGACCAGGGTCGTCCCAAAACCGCCAAGATGGGCGGCTATGATCGTCTACGCGTTTCTTCACAAAGCTTGAAACGGGCTTGGAGGACATCGGAAATATTTGAGAAAATAATTTCTAATGGGGAAAAGATGCAAATCTTTAGTGAGGAATTCCCTATAAATATAGGCTTTCGTTCGAAAATATTTGCAGGAAAGTGGTTGTCAAATTCATTGATAGCAAAAGGCATTGAAGTAGACGCTGCTGAAATGTGGTCAGAAGATTTTTCAAGAGCATATGGTCAATTGGAAAAAGAAGAGAATAAACTGAGCCAGCTTGCTCATATTTCTGATTTAGAAGCGCAAGGTCTCTTTTATAGTTCTCTTGAGTTAATTGAGTATCTAACAAATAAGAAACAAATCGAATTGTTTGACAAAATTAAAGAAATTCAGGACGCCAGGGCAACAAAAAAAAAGACGGAAGAAATTAAAAAATTAAATGACAAAATAGCAGACATATTGAGTCCGCATTTTTTGAGTTTGGGAAAAACATCGGTCGATATAGCTCTGTTTGGTCGTATGCTGGCATCCACACCTGCATACAACGTCGAAGCAGCCTGTCAGGTTGCCCATGCCATCAGCGTGCATCCTGTGGTTGTCGAGGACGATTACTTCACCGCGGTTGACGACCTGAATGATGGCAACGAGGACGCCGGAGCAGCCCATATCGGAGAAACCGGATTCGCAGCCGGTTTATTTTACTCCTATATATGCATCAATCGTGAACTGCTTATTGACAACCTCGGCGGCGATAAAGAATTGGCGAATAAGGCTATCAAGGCTTTGATTGAGGCAGCTATAAAAGTGCCACCAAATGGGAAACAGAATAGTTTTGGCAGTCGTGCTTACGCAAGCTATGTCCTGGCAGAAAAGGGAGATCAACAACCCCGCTCTCTTTCGGTCGCCTTTCTCAAACCAGTTACCAGTCAAGGAGTTGAAGGTACGGATTTTGGCACAGCTGCAACAGATGCTCTGATTTCCCAGAGGAACAACATGGAAGCCGTATATGGACCTTGCGCCGATGATTGTCGTGAAATCAACGTGTTCGAGGGGAAAGGTACTCTACTGGAACTTCTTAAATTTGTTACTGAATAGAGGAGGTAATTATGGAATATCTTCTATTCCGCGTCTATGGCCCCTTGGCCAGTTGGGGTGAAATTGCGGTAGGTGAATCCCGACACACCGCCGTCTATCCCGGCAAGTCGGCCTTATTGGGGCTTCTGGCTGCAGCGCTCGGCATCCGCAGGGACGAAGAAGAACGGCAGGCAGCTCTTTTTGCCGGATACCGCTTTGCCGTCAAAGTTGTTAGCTCCGGGCACCCGTTGCGTGATTATCATACTACCCAAGCTCCTGACTCGGTTGGGAAGGTTGTGTATCGGACGCGACGCGATGAACTGATTCTCGGCAAGGAACGTCTCGGCACTATCCTGTCGAGCCGAGAATATCGCTGCGATGCGCTTTCGTTGGTGGCCGTTGCAGCGCAAGCTGACGCTCCACATACATTTATTGAAATCAGGGAAGCTCTATTAAAGCCCCGCTTCCATCTCTACCTCGGCCGCAAATCGTGTCCGTTAGCAGCACCGCTTAATCCGCTTGTCCGCTCCGCTGCAGGCTTTGGAGATGCTTTGGATAACTATCCATATGGTGCTCTGTTTATCTCGAATAGCTTGATTAGAACTGCTCGAAGAGAAACCTCAACATCCGACACATTGATTGATGCACCGTCGTTGATGAAAATGTCACGAGAAGATCGATACGTTTTTACCTATGGCAATCATCCGGTGCGATATTATTGGGAGGGTGAGGCGGGTGATCTTACATCCCAACAGACATTGACTCGGCATGATCAACCGCTATCCCGAGCCAGATGGCAGTTCACACAGCGAACTGAATTTCTGCGCATTGGACAGGAGGAAAGCTGATGTATTTCTCTAGAATCAGGGTACGGCCAGATGTCCGAGATCTACATCTATTGATAAGCGGAAATGGTTACGGTGCCCACCAGTTGTTATGGAAACTGTTTCCGGATGACGAACAGCGGCCATTTCTCTTTCGGGAAGAGGTTGCCAGGGAGCAGATACCGTTCCACAAAGGGGTGAAAGGTGAGCCGGTTTTCTATATGGTATCAACAACTCAGCCAAAATCAACCCATCCGGTTTTTTCTGTCGAGAGCAAACCCTACGCTCCTCGACTTGCCGTTGGCGATCATCTGGGGTTCAAACTCAGGGCAAATCCCATCCAGTTAGCAAAAAAAGAACGTACACCGCAGGAAATTGAAAGATGGAAAAAAAATCGGACAGAACATGGATTTAATAACAAGGAAGTTACCAAGAAACGGATACGCCATGATGTGGTGATGGATGCGCAATACCATCTATTACGTGACATTGCAGAAAAAACCGGGATTGCTGCCAGCGGTAAAAAGTCCTTACTGAAACAACAAATTATTGCGGAATGGCAGCGTGCACCTGACTTGCAGTCCATCACTGACAATTTGAAAGGCATCATCAAAAGTAACGAGCGTTTTGCAGAGGTAAGTTTAGGTTCTTTACATGGTGCAAAGCTACTTGATCTATGCCTGAAATCCAATTCTGATATGCACCTTGAAACTTGGTTGATTGACAAAAGCAAAAGTTATGGATTTGTTCTCGTACGTGACAACCGACTGAAGTTTCAAGCAGAAGCATACCAATGGCATGCGCTCCCCAAGAAAGGGAAGGACGCCGGATTCAGTTCGGTTGATTTTGAGGGCGAAATTGAAGTAACCGACACAGAACTGTTTTCCAAGGCTTTGTTCAACGGAATCGGCCCGGCCAAAGGGTTCGGTTGCGGACTCATGCTGGTACGACGAGTATGAAAGAGGATCGAATGGATACAAAACTCGTTGTCTTTAAAGATAAAAAGATCAGGAGGATCCTGCACAATAGCGAGTGGTGGTTCTCCGTAGTCGATGTCTGCGGAGCACTTACCAATAGCCCGGATGCCGGCTCCTATTGGCGGAAATTGAAACAGCGGTTGAAAGCTGAGGGGAGTGAAGTCGTGACAATTTGTCACGGGTTGAAACTTCCTGCGCCGGATGGGAAAATGCGGCGAACCGATTGCGCCAACACCGAAGGTATCTTCCGCATCATCCAGTCCATCCCCTCCCCCAAGGCCGAACCGTTCAAACGTTGGCTGGCAAAGGTAGGTTATGAAAGGGTGCAAGAGATTGAAGACCCGGAATTAGCCACGAAGCGAACCCGCGAAATCTACCAGGCCAAGGGATATTCCGACGCCTGGATAGAAAAGCGGATGCGAGGAATTGCCGTTCGTGACGAACTCACCAAAGAGTGGAAAAACCGGGGCATTGCCAAAGAACCGGAATACGCCATCCTCACATCCGAGATCAGCAAAGCAGCCTTCGGCATGACTCCCATCGAATATAAACAACACAAGGGACTGACGCGAGAAAACTTGCGCGACCATATGACCGACTTGGAATTGATCTTCTCCATGCTCGGCGAAGCGGCAACAACGGAAATTGCTCGAAAGCAAGACGCACAGGGGTTTGGCGAGAACAAAACAGCGTCCCGCAAGGGCGGCCGGATTGCCGGTGAGGCACGGGAAAAGCTGCAAAATGAAACCGGTGCCAAGGTGGTATCGGCGGAAAATTATCTGACCGAACCGGAACATCGCAAGCGTTTAAAAACCAACCAAGGGGAAGATGGTACACCATGACTGAACCGGCCCTTCCAGCACTTAAACCAATCCCCATCAAAGACAGGACGTCCATCATCTTTATCGAATACGGCCAACTCGATGTCCTTGACGGAGCTTTTGTCGTAGTTGACAAAAACGGCGTTCGCACGCACATCCCGGTCGGCAGCGTCTGTTGCCTGATGCTGGAGCCGGGCACTCGTGTCTCACATGCCGCGGTAGTATTGGCAGCGCGGGTCGGATGTCTCCTAACCTGGGTGGGTGAGGGAGGTGTACGTTTCTATTCCGCTGGACAACCCGGCGGGGCACGGGCGGATCGATTGTTGTACCAGGCTAAGTTGGCCTTGGACGACACAGCTCGGCTCAAGGTTGTTCGAAAAATGTACGAAATGCGCTTCAAGGAGAAACCGCCGGACAAAAGAAGCGTTGAGCAGCTGCGAGGTATTGAAGGGGCCAGGGTACGCAAGATGTATCAGCTTCTGGCACAACAGTATCGAGTGGTATGGAAAAACCGCGATTACGACCATACAGAATGGGGCAGCGGCGATATTCCAAATCGCTGTCTATCCGCTGCAACCGCCTGTCTTTATGGGATCTGCGAGGCAGCTATTCTTGCGGCCGGTTATGCCCCGGCAGTCGGTTTTATCCACACCGGCAAACCGCAATCTTTTGTCTATGATCTTGCAGATATTTTTAAATTTGAGACGGTTGTCCCGGTCGCCTTTCAGATTGCCGGCCGGAAACCTCATAATCCGGAACGGGATGTGCGTCTGGCCTGTCGCGATGCTTTCAGACAATCAAAACTGCTCAAGAGGATTATTCCGACAATCGAGCAAGTCCTGGCTGCAGGTGAGATGGCACCGCCTGTAAAACCGACAGAGTCTGTCGAAATTGCAATTCCTAACAAGGAGGGCCTTGGTGATGCTGGTCATAGTGGTTGAAAACGCTCCACCTAGACTTCGGGGGAGACTTGCAATCTGGTTACTGGAAATACGAGCTGGTGTCTATGTCGGCAAAGTATCTCGGCGAATACGTGAAATGATCTGGAAACAAGTAGAAAGAGGCATTGAAGGCGGCAATGCTGTAGTTGCCTGGTCAACCAACACCGAAGGAGGTTTCGACTTCCAAACAGTTGGAGAAAACAGGCGAATTCCGATATTGATGGACGGAGTAAAACTGGTCTCCTTTTTACCAATTTCACCCCCAACTCAACCCTAAAAAAGCATCTCGTTTTTTCGGTAGCCTTGACTGCTCTTTGAAAATCGAATATTTTCAATTGTTTCCAAATGGTCTGTTCCCCGCAACCGCGGGGATGAACCGAACTAGACGAACATATTTTTAAAAAAAAAGGGCTGTTCCCCGCAACCGCGGGGATGAACCGCGCAGCTATCATTTCAACATACCTCCCTGTGTCTGTTCCCCGCAACCGCGGGGATGAACCGTGGGGTCATACACAGGGAGGTATGTTGAAATGCTGTTCCCCGCAACCGCGGGGATGAACCGCAGCTTCAAATGAAACAACAACAACAGCTTGACTGTTCCCCGCAACCGCGGGGATGAACCGACCCTCCCCCAGGCCAATACTTGTTAGCACATCTGTTCCCCGCAACCGCGGGGATGAACCGAGTTGCCCCTGTTTTACGCATAGCAATGATAGCTGTTCCCCGCAACCGCGGGGATGAACCGACTGCCAGGTGAGGTTCGAGGGTATTTGTAACCTGTTCCCCGCAACCGCGGGGATGAACCGAACACCGGCCCGTTTTTCAATTATCTGATCCGCTGTTCCCCGCAACCGCGGGGATGAACCGTTCTAACGAGTATCAGGGGTATTTTCTGGTCACTGTTCCCCGCAACCGCGGGGATGAACCGGTAGCACAGTCAAAGACATACCTCGATAATCTCTGTTCCCCGCAACCGCGGGGATGAACCGTGCTGTTCTTTAGTAAGGCTCTTGTCTATTCTCTGTTCCCCGCAACCGCGGGGATGAACCGTCCCAAAGATACGCAAGGACGAACTGTCACAACTGTTCCCCGCAACCGCGGGGATGAACCGTCTGCGGTTTGCCATGATTGCCCCTATACGATCTGTTCCCCGCAACCGCGGGGATGAACCGACATGATGAAAAATATCTTTCCTCCAGGTCGCCTGTTCCCCGCAACCGCGGGGATGAACCGTGTTATCCGTTCCTGTCCTGGAAATGTATTGGCTGTTCCCCGCAACCGCGGGGATGAACCGTGATTATATGAACCGACTATCGCATATCCTCTCTGTTCCCCGCAACCGCGGGGATGAACCGTTCCTATTTTTCTGAGGGTTGACGTTTTGCACCTGTTCCCCGCAACCGCGGGGATGAACCGGTTGCGCTTCTATGCGCCTTCAAGCCAAGCCCCTGTTCCCCGCAACCGCGGGGATGAACCGCGGCTTTCCATTATGATCATCTGAGTCGTAGGCTGTTCCCCGCAACCGCGGGGATGAACCGAAAAATACATGAGGCATAAAAAATGACACCAGCTGTTCCCCGCAACCGCGGGGATGAACCGACAACTATTCAAAATTACATAACCCTGCTCGTCTGTTCCCCGCAACCGCGGGGATGAACCGCTACAAAACCCGCGACTGGCTCAACGATAATTCTGTTCCCCGCAACCGCGGGGATGAACCGCCATCTCGATAGCTGCTCAACAATCCCACCGATGCGCTATAAATCGCCACCCAATCACAATCGTAGCACCAGCCTCTTTTTATCTTGCACTCAACAAAAAAAAGACCGAACATATAGTTAGATAATTTCCACAACCGAAATATTCTCAATGAAAATTCATTGGGCTGTTGGTGTTGCCGGGTATCATTCTCTCTACAACCATTTCACTCAACCTCTCTTCCTTTTATCGGGATTTGCGTGCATGACTGAAACGTCCAGCAAGGATTCACAAAAAGCCACACTCATCCGTAATTGTATATTTTATACAGTGAGCTGGACACTCATTTGCCTTTTTGCGACCTATTGGAATGTCGCGGAGATAAAAGACAAGAGCTTGGATCTGGCGCAAAAAGAGGCCAGGACGATCCTCGACAAAGATCAGGCTTTACGTTATTGGGCAACTGATCATAAGGGTGTGTATGTCCCCGCCACTGAAGCAACCCCACCCAACCCCTACCTCAGCCATATCCCGGAGCGCGATCTTCTCACCCCCTCTGGTCTGCACCTGACGCTGATGAATCCGTCCTATATGTTGCGGCAGGTCATGGACCGGTATGGCACGCTTTACAATAACAAAGGACACATCACCAGTCTCAACACCCTCAACCCGATAAATAAACCGGATCAGTGGGAAACCTCGGCACTCCAGGCTTTCGAAACCGGTAAGCTGGAAACGAGCGCTTATACTGAGCTTGATGGACAGGAATATTTCCGGCTAATGAAACCGATGTTTACCAAACCGGGTTGCCTGGGATGCCATGCACAGCAGGGATATAAGGAGGGGGATGTGCGCGGCGGCGTAAGCGTCTCGATCCCTCTTGCACCCTACCGAAAAATGGAGACCGATTCTCTGCGGTCTTTGTACTCTACACATCTGTTTTTCTGGGCAACCGGTCTTTTCATTATCAGTTTGAGCTTTTATCGCAGCATAAAGCGTCTGGCCCAACGCCTGGCTGGCGAAAAACTTCTACAGGAACAGAGCGAGAAGATACAGCTCTTTGCCTATTCTGTTGCCCACGATCTGAAAAATCCGGTTATTGCCATACATGCCCTGGCAAGAGTGATGAACAAGAGACACCTCGACGGCCTGGATCTGAAGAGTCGGCAATACTGCGAGCAGATCGAAAAATCGGCTGAGCAGGTAAGCGCCCTCGTTGATCAGATTAATGCCTTCATCTCCTCCAAGGAGCAGCCTTTACAGAAAGCGCCGCTCGACTTTCTGGAAATCTGTCAGACCGTCCGGGCAGAAAATGATCACAGGCTGAGGGAAAGGATTATTATTTGGTCCGAACCGCTGCAAGTCGGAGTGCTTGAAGCCGACAGGCTGGTCATTTTGCGAATTATCAGAAATCTGGTCGACAATGCCTTGAAATATGGGGGTGAAACCCTCAGCAGAATCACCATCACTTATGAAGAATCTGCAAGTTTGCATACCATTCGTGTCATCAATGACGGCAGACCGATAGCCCCGGAAGATTGCCAAAATATCTTCCAAAGATATAAACGCCATTGCAGCGACAGTGCCGTCGAAGGCACTGGCCTGGGGCTGGCAATCGTCAGGGAACTGGTTGACCTGCATGGCGGACAGGTGTGGGTCGAATCGGACGGCAGGCAGGGCGTAACCTTCTCATTCACCATCACTAAAAACCTGGTCGACAGTCAGATTCGCGGCCTCAAGAGAAAAAAATTCCGCAGTTCATGACCTTCCAAATAAAAGCCGTGAGAATTGCCCGCAATGCGAGTGAGAGCTGCATCGCTTTCTCCGACCAACGACAATATCATTCCATTTTGTTTTCAATCCGGCACATATCGTATGTCCAAAATCTCATTTTATTCTCCGTGAATTTCTGACCTGGCAGGATATCGAATTGGTGATCGAGGTTACGGAGGCCGGCAAGTAAACGTCGGGACAAGTAAACGAATCCGATATCCGGTAACAGGGCTCACCCTATCTCTTGCCGCCCCTCCGGATTCTGGTATAATGGCGCCCATGAAAACATCATGGAACTATCAGGACATTATTGATTTCGAGTATTTCTGCCACCGGGACAAGGATACGGATGAAACCGATCTGCACCGACGCGATCGAAACATCTTTTTGAGCCAACCGCAACCGCTAGTCAACCAGGCACCTCAACCCCGCCGCGACCTGCTCCACCTCTGGCTTGCCGCCAGGCTCAAAAGCGAATTCCCGGGCCCTGAGCAGAAAAGCCCTGGAGCGCTTCTCGGTGACACCCTTCGTCTTGCCAAAAATCTGGCGGGAGTGAAGGGTCTGGTGGTGGGTCTTGTTGCTGGTGTATCTTTTTTTACCTACACCGGAACGACCCCGGTAAACGTCTTTCACTTTCTCCTTTTTTTTGTGGTAAGCCAACTGGTCCTGGCCGGTCTGGTGCTTGGTGCCTGCCTGCTCCGCACCCTCGTCCCGAAAGTGACACCACCTTCCTTTTATTCCCTGCTGCTCCATGGCATGCTGCGGCGGCTTGCCGCCTTTCTCAACAAGTCATTGCTACAGAATTTTGACGCCGGCAAGAGGGCCGGTTTCATGTATGCCTTCAATATTTTTCAGAGCCGCAGCACGGTCTATGGATCTCTCTTTTATTGGCCGTTGTTTCGTCTGGTTCAGCTCTTTGGGGTCTTCTTCAACCTCGGCCTGCTGGCCGCAACCATGGCGAAAATCGCTACCAGCGACCTGGCCTTTGGCTGGCAATCAACCTTGCAGATCAGCAGCCAGATGCTGCACAAAGCAGTGCAACTGGTCGCTCTGCCCTGGTCGTGGTTCGTCCCGAAAGCCAGCAGCTATCCGTCACTGGCCGAGATTGAGGGCAGTCGGATCATCCTGAAAGACGGCATGTACCACCTGGCAACCGGAGACCTTATCGCCTGGTGGCCATTTCTCGTTCTCTCTCTTGTCTTTTACGGCCTGCTCCTCCGTCTGGCCTTCACGGTTTTCGGCAGGTTGCTGACGGAAAGGACTCTTGCCGGTCTGGAGTTTGACAACGCCGCCTGCCTCACCGTCATTCGCAGGATGCGGACGCCCCTCATCACAACCCAGGCTGTCCCGGAACCGAGACAAAGGGAAAATACAGACTTATCGGACACGCAGGACAATTTCTCGCAAGCAGAAGCGTCACACCTCCTGCCCCAGGTGATGCTTGTGCCGGACGATATCTTTGGCTTGTGCTCGACCGACAAACTGATGCCGCTGATGCGCGACAGAGGCTTTTCCATAAAGAGTGTCAATAAGTTCATGAGTGGTTATGATGAGGATGAGGAAATTAAAAACATCCTGCTCGAACAATGCCGTACCCCGGACGACGGGCTCTTTATCCTCATGGAGGGCTGGATGCCGCCTTTGGTCTCTTTTGCAACTTATCTGAAGGATCTGCGCGAGATCCTGCCGGAGAAGACCATGATCCATCTGGGTCTGGTAGGAAGGCCAATGCGATATGGATTTACCCCACTCGCGCCACAGGATCTGGCCATTTGGCGCAAAAAAATTGCAACATCAAGAGACCCCTATCTGCAGGTCTTATCCCTGATCCCTTGACAGGAATACACATGATACCGGAATTCGCCATACTGGGACATCCAAACGAAGGCAAATCGTCCGTGCTCTCAACCTTGGCCGAGGACGACTCGGTCCGGGTCAGCCCCATTCCCGGCGAGACCACCGTGTGCCGCTCCTTTCCAGCGATCATTGACGGCCGTGAGGTCTTGCGCTTCACCGACACCCCCGGTTTTCAGAACCCGGCCAGAGTCCTGGTCGAGTTGAAAAAGCGGGCCAAATCAGGGGACAATCCCTTAAGCGACTTCCGCTCCTTTGCCGCAACCGTCCCGGAACTGCATGATGACCGGGAACTCCTCGGACCAGTGGAGCGCGGAGCAGGCATCATCTATGTGGTCGATGGATCACGGCCGGTTCGCAATGTCGATCGTGCCGAGATGGAGATCCTCCGCCTTACCGGCAAGCCGCGGATGGCGGTCATCAACTGCAAGGAAGAGGGTGAAGAACATCTCGAGGCTTGGAAAAACGAGTTCAGAAAGAACTTCAATTGCAACCGGGTTTTCAATGCCCACAGAGCAACCTATGCTGAACGGATTCTTCTTCTTGAGGCTCTCAAGTCGATCGATCAGGACTGGCATCGGCCGCTGTCCCAGGTAGTCGAGGCCTTCCGGAAGGACTGGGCGGCACGCAACGACAGCACGGTTGATATCATCACCGGCCTGCTGACCGATTGCCTGTCTTTGCAGATCAGTGAAAACATCGGCCCAGGCGAAAAGACCGAAGAGTGCCGGGCAAGACTTTTCCGTACCTACAGCGAGACCCTGGCAAAAAAGGAAAAGGTCGCCCATCAGCGCATTCGCAGCCTTTTCAAACACAATATTTTTCAGTATGAGCTGCCGCCGCATTCGGTTCTCCACGCCGACCTGTTCGATGAACGAACCTGGCAGCTTCTCGGTCTCACCAAAAAACAGGTGGTGATCGCCGGGGGACTCGGTGGTGCTGCCATCGGTGCCGGTCTGGAAATGGCGACACTCGGCCATAGCCTTGGTATCTTCACTGTGGCGGGAACCGTTGCCGGGGCTTTGGGGGCCCTGTTCGGCGGCGAAAGCTTCTCCGGCAAGGCGGAACTGATGGGCATCCCCCTCGGCGGTGAACGGGTGCAGGTCGGACCTGCCAAAGCCATTGACCTGTTTTTTATCCTCCTGAACCGTTCTCTCCTCTACTACCGCCATACCATCAACTGGGCGCATGGCCGAAGAGACTATAACAAGGCGAGCCAGCCCCTCATCCAGGCCACCCCGCGACAGGCCTTCACCGACCGCTGGTCGGCCGGCAATATCAAAATTTGCCATGATCTTTTCAAGACCATGAGCAAAAAAAACAGCGATAGCGACGACCGGGCCACCACCCGCTTTCACGAGCTGCTCCGCACCACTTTGCTGGAGATCTCGGAGAGTGAATAACAAAGGTTGGAATCCTAGCCCCGACAAGCGGGACAAGTGCCTTTCGCAGATTATTTTCTTGCTTTTTCTGATCTAAAATAATCTGTAAGGCTCTAAAAAAGATCCCCTTGCTCATCTAAGAATGACGTTGGAAATGTATTTTTGAACCAGAAGGAGTACTCGATGATGAAGATGTTGAAAACCATGCTGCTGCCGATATTGCTCATTGCTGCAATACTGGTTCCGGCTGTGTATGCCGTTGAAAGCAGCACAGGGAATTCTCCGGTTATTATTGATGTCCGGACTGAGGCCGAATGGGCCGCAGGTCACCTGGATGGAGCTGTACTGATCCCTTATGAGCGGATTGGTGCTGAGATATCAAAGGTAGCTGCCGACAAGAAAGAAACAATTTTCCTGTACTGCCGGACCGGCCGGAGAAGCGGCATTGCCGAGGAAACTCTGAAAAATGCCGGTTACCATAACCTGACCAATCTTAAAACGGTGGAGAATGCCTCAAAGGTCTTGAGCAGGGATGTGGTAAAATAGTTTAATACACCTCGCAGCCAGATGGTGATGTTATTTTTCAGTCTTTACGATCCGCCCCTTTGAGTGATCCTTGGCTATCAGCATATAGATCGAAGGAATGACGAAAAGAGTCAACATTGTGCCGATGGTCATTCCTCCAACCAGCACCAGACCGATGGAGTTTCTCGCCAGAGCGCCTGCGCCGGTTACCAGTGTTAGAGGAAAATGTCCGGCGATGGTTGCCCCAGTGGTCATCAGAACCGGTCGAAGACGGGTCATCGCCGCTTCCTGGATGGCTTCGCGTTTTGACAAGCCCTTTTCCTGCAGCTTATTGGCAAATTCAACAATCAAGATACCGTTTTTCGATACCAGTCCAACCAGAGTTACCAGTCCGACCTGCGAATAAATATTGAGCGTTGTTGTCCAACCATGCGTCCAGAACTGGACACTCGGGTCGGGCATTTTTAAAAAAGTAAAGAGTAAGGCCCCAAACATGGCCAGGGGAACCGACCCTGCCAGGATGACAAAAGGATCGCGAAAACTGTTGAACTGGGCCGCCAGTACCATGAAGATAAGAACCACCGCAAAACCGAAAGCGGGTAGAAACTTATTCCCTTCCGTCCGCAATTGGCGCGATTCTCCTGTGTAATCAAGAACATAGCCTTTTGGCAGGATTTTCGTTGCCTCATCTTCAAGAAAGCGAAGAGCCTCATCGAGCGGCCGTATTGCCACGCCGCTGATCTTGACCGCATTGAGCTGCTGAAAGCGATTCAGGGATCGTGCTCCCGTTGAATTTTTTATTGTGGCTACGGTTGACAATTGAACGAGTTTGCCACCTGGTCCGGTTACATAGATTTCCTCCAGCTGGTTTGGATTCAGCCGTTCAATTCGCTGGATCTGCGGGATGACCTTGTAACTGCGACCGGCTATATTGAACCGATTGACGAAGTTGCCTCCCAGCATGGTCCCGATATCCGAGCCGATTTGTTGCAAACTCAGTCCTAAATCCGCCACTTTGTCACGATCAATAACAATTTCCGACTGGGATTGATCGATCTTCACATCGATAAGCGGCGGAAAAGCGAACATCTTGCTCTGGATGGCTTTTAGCTGGATCTGCTTGGCAAACTGCAATATCTGGTCGGCATCGGCAGTCGAAGCGATGACGAATTCCACCGGAAACTGGCCGCCGCCAGGGAGCGCCGGAGGCGTGACGGGAAACATCCTGATACCTGGGATGGCATGGAGCTTTTGTTGTACCTCAGGCATGATCTGAAAAACGGTGCGTTGACGGTCAGCCCAGGGTTTGACCACCATGCCGCCGAACCCTGAAGTCGGAAAGGTAATCTGAAAAGTGAAATCGGTCTCGGGGACACTCATGAAGGCATCATTTGCCGCCGCAGCATAGAGACTGTTCTGGTCGAGTGTGGAATTGGCAGCTGCATCGACAATGCCGAAAATAACCCCCTGATCTTCAGCCGGAGCAAGCTCTTTAGCCGACATCATAAACATCGGAAATGTGAGTAGAACCAGGACAACCCAGACGGTATAAACGGCAGGCCTGGCGTTCAGAGTGCCGCTCAGCAATCGTCCATAAAAATTTTGCAGTTTCGTGAAATCCCTGGCAATCTTTCCTGCAAAACCGCGTTGCACATTACCCGGCTTTAAAATCTTGGCCGACATCACCGGCGACAGGGTTAAGGCCACGATCCCGGAGATGGTGACGGCACCGGCAAGAGTGAGCGCAAACTCTCGAAACAACGAACCGGTCAGGCCGCCCTGCAGACCGATGGGGGCATAGACGGCAGCGAGAGTTATGGTCATTGCAATGATCGGGCCTGTCAGTTCTCTCGCACCGTTGATCGCCGCATCATAGGGAGATTGGCCGTCGCGAAGGTGGCGCTCGACATTTTCCACTACAACAATGGCATCGTCGACAACAAGACCGACGGAAAGGACAATGGCCAGGAGAGTCAGAAGGTTAATGGTAAAACCAAAGACCTGCATGAGAAATATGCCGCCGATCAGGGAGACGGGTATGGCCACCACCGGAACCAATACCGATCTAAACGAACCGAGGAACAGGAAAATGATCGCCACGACAATGAGCAGGGTATGGATAAGTGTCTTGACTACCTCATGAATGGCATTGGTAATATAGTCGGTTGCATCATAGCCGATCTTGGCCTCCATGCCGGTTGGCAACTGTTTCCGTATGGCTTCCAGCTCCGTTCGTACTCGTTTCAGCACATCGATGGAATTGGCATTTGGCAGCGGCCAGATACCCATGAAGACGGCAGCCTGGCCGGTGAAACGGACCTCCGAGCCATAGTCTTCGGCACCGAGGACCACTTCAGCGATATCCTCAAGACGAACAACCGCTCCGCCTTCTTTTCTGATCACCAATTGCTTGAACTCACGAGCTGAACGTAGATCGGTGTTGGCGGTCAGATTCACCTGGATCAGCGATCCTTTGGTCTGGCCGACTGCGGCAAGAAAATTGTTGGTGGCAAGGGCCTGCCGAACCATCGCCGGACTGATATTGTAGGCGGCCATCCGGTCGGATTTCAGCCAGATGCGCATCGCAAACGTTCGTCCGCCCAAGATATCGGCGCGCTGGACTCCCTCCAGGGCAGAGAGCCGCGGCTGAACAACCCGAACCAGGTAATCGGTAACTTCGTTTTGTTTTAAATCCGGTGCAGTAAAACTCAAATAGGCGGAGGCGAACTGGCTGTCTGCCGACTGGACGTTAAGAGCCGGGACCTGAGCCTCCGGTGGCAGGTCGCCACGAATCTGATCGACCTTCGAGCTGATCTCCGAGAGAGCCTTGATTGGATCGTAATTGAGCTTTAAACGTACATTGATCGTCGAAAGTCCCTGGGCGCTCTGGGATTCAATGTAATCAATGTCATCGGCAGCGGCAATCGCCCGCTCAAGCGGTGTGGTTATAAAGCCCCGGACAAGCTCAGCGCCTGCGCCTACATAGACGGTCGTAACAGAAACCACGGCGTTGTCGTTGCGCGGATATTGTCGCACGTTGAGAGTACGGATTGCCTGAAGACCGACGATGACAATAACCAGACTGATCACCAGTGCCAAAACCGGTCGGCGGATAAAAATATCTGTGAATTTCATGGATTCGATGCTCTCGAAGGAATTGACTGGTGTAGGCTGGGTATCATACAAAATCCCCAAATAGAATCCGGTTTTTCGGGCTGAAGTACATCAGCTGTCTGTCGGTTTCGGGGCAAGTTTAAATTCAGGGACGAGTTTATTATCGATGACAACAGATTGACCATTCCGAAGCTTAAACACTCCGGTGGTGACGATTGTGTCACTCTCCTTCAAGCCGGAGAGCACGGCAATGAAATCCCCCCTCTTTTCTCCAAGGCGGACAAACTGTTGACGGACCGCTTTCCCCTCCTGGCCAGTCTTTTCGTCGGTTTTGTTGTCAACGACAAAGACCGAATCGCTATAAGGCGCGTAAAGGATGGAGGTGGCCGGAATAGCGATTATCTCGTTTTGTTCAGGAAGAACTACCTGAACATCTACAAACATTCCCGGCCGCAAAAGCTCTTTGGCGTTTTCAAGAGTTGCCTGAATCGAAATATTGCGGGTATTACTGTCCACCTGAGGATTGATGGCAGTAATCTTGCCATCAATGGCTTGTCCGGCAAGAGCATCCGAGGTCACTCGTACCAGGTAGCCTGTTTTAAGCTGGCTGAGTTGATGCTGCGGCAATTGGAAATTGGCAAAAATAGGATTCAGAGTTTGCAGGGATACGATGGCAGTTCCCTCTTTGAGGATCTCGCCCAGATTGATAAGACGCAGTCCAAGCCTACCAGAAAAGGGTGCATGGACATTCTTTTTGGCAATAGCCGTGCGAATCGCATCGGCCTGAGCTTTGTTGGCCAGCAGCTGCGCATCGGCATTGTCAAAGTCAGCTCGGGAAATGGCGTTCCGGGCAAGCAGCTGCTCTATCCGGTTGAAATTGCTCTGGGCGAGCTTTATCTGTGCCTCTGCAGAGCGGAGCTGGGCTTCCTCTGTGGTACTGTCCTGTTTGATCAAGAGGTCTCCCCCATTAACCTTGGACCCGGGTTCAAAAGCTATGCTCACCACCTTGCCCGGCAGTTCCGCTGCGACCGTCACCCCTTGGACCGCTACCAGACTGCCCACTGAATTCAATGTTGATTCCCAAACGCTTTTCTGCACCAAAGCTGCTGTCACCACCTCGGGGGGAAGAACCATGGTCTTTCCCTGGTTGATCATTTTTTTTATCTGGAAAGTTTTGATGCCGGCAATTCCCCCAGCCAGAAGAAGGAGTCCGAGAATCGTAAAAAATATTTTTTTCTTCATGATATGATTCCGTTAAAGTGATGGCGAAAAACACAGCTTGTGCTCAAACCCTTATAATAATGACCCACCGGTCCATGTCAATTGTGCTCAAGCCGTCGTTCAAAATTCAATCATACAATTCAATATTCTCCACGGCATAAGGGGCCTTAAAGAAACCCTGAAAAGTATGAGTTATTTCTTAACGGCCCCTAAAAAAGTTCTCCAGGTGTTTTGTGATCAAACGTAATAAAAAAAACATCTTCTCTCTTTGATGGGGATTTTTTCAAAAACCATCTTTCTTTCCATAAAATAGTTGGTATTGTTTTGCCATATTTTACCAACTCAGTAATTATTCATGGCGTCCCGCTTGATTCAATCAGACGGAAGAGAGACAGAGGAACAGAACATGGCACAGGTTATACAAGGGGTTTTTCCGAAAACGATCGCCAAAGAAGCAACAAAAGACGACAAGCCGGTTGTAAGCTATATTCTCCATATCTCGATACTATTTTCCGACCCACTGATCTGGCGACGCGTCCAGGTGCCGGGCACATTCACCCTGTCCCAGCTTCACGACGTCATCCAGCAAAGCATGGGCTGGAGCGATTCTCATGTCCATCAGTTTCTGGTAGGCAAGATCTGTTATGAACCGACCAGAAAGAGCACTCACCTGCGTGAATCAAAACGTTTCGATGAGAATAAATACAAGCTTTATATGCTGGAGGAAGACATGGGTTTCATGTTTACCTATCTGTACGGAGCAGGCGAGAGCTGGGAACACGAAATCCACCTTGAAGAGGTTGTGCCGCCGACCGGGGAGCTGAAACAGCCGATCATTATAGCCGGAGAAAGGGCCTGTCCTCCGGAAACAGTGGGGGATATCCACGAATACCAGGCGCTTCTCACAGCTCTTGAAACTCCAGGCCATAAAAACCACAAACGCCTCTTCGAGCTGACCAATGGTCAAAATTTCGATCCGTCCTTTTTCGATCTCGAGACCGCAAAGAAACGAGTTGATGCTCGTTACTGACCCATGCTGTTGCGGGCAGGTTTCAGAGCTGCGGGATAACTGCCGGTTCCGTCTGCTTTTCCTTGGCGATTTGCGTGTCACAGATCAGTAGACGCCCTTGGTCGATGCCGTAGTTTTGAACGAAATGGCTGCGTACCACCTCGGCCCGCTGCTGTCCAAGTTCCAGCAACATTTCCAGACTCTCTGCATGAATTTCGACCACATCGCCGACGACTGCCGCCCTCTCCTTTTCCGACATCAACTCCCACGACGCGACAACCGGGCAAAGCTGCATGTCGGTTTCGGGGCGATCTTTCAGGATCATGGCAATTCTCTCCAGATATTGGCCATGTTCAGCGGTAAGAGCGACTTCCCGTGCTTGGAAAATGACCGGTGGCAACTGTACTTGCAGCAATTTCTCGCCGACTTTCATGCCGACATATGCCAGTGCACCATACGGGCCCAGAGCATACATCAGATACCCCGAAGCGGCTGGGATAATTGCCTTACCAAGAGCGGTGATGAGGACATCGGAAATTCCCACGCTGAGATCACTCACAGGACCGTTTAAGGGGATATCGAGAGCAATATTTTCTTCACTGTCGCGAAGCAGAGCCAGTGCGGCATCAAGGGGAATGGGCAACTGGTTGTTCAATTGTGCCGCAAGCTCCGGGGTAATGGTCTCGGTTGCCAGTTTCTGCAGTTGGAGAGTGTTGTCCATCGCCAGCACGCCATCACCCAATTTGGCATGACTTTTTAATCGCAGCTGACCGCTTGCAAGGGCAGTCCCAACCGACTGAACGGTATAGGCCGACAGGCTGGTGAGTGGATAATTCTTCAGGTTCAACTGAAGATCGAGCGCTGGTTTTTCAAGAAAAGGCGACACATCTCCGCTTATCTCGAGCGGTGCCCGATCCTCAAGTGTGCCTGCGAATTGAAAGGGGGTCTTGTCCTCTGGCCTGGACGTATCAAATGCGCCCAGCTGCATCTGGGAAATTGCCAGATGCGTAGTGAGAGGTACGGCGAGAGTTTGATCGGTAAAAATGATGCCGCTCTTACCGCCGACCACCACCTTGCTCAAGCGGATAGGGGTCTGCTCTTGCGCACTGGCTTTGGCTGAGTTTTGCTGTGAATCGGTTACTGCTGGGCTTGTCGGCACCTGCATTGCCACAAGTTTCTGAGTGATATTGAGAGCGCCGTCCTTCTCACGGATTAGGGCCGCCATCAGGTCGTCAAAGTGCAGGCTGTTACCCTGCAACCCCAACGCCTTGCTCCAGCCGGCCTCGGACAGAGTGGCCCGGCTGAGCGACAGAGCTGGTTTTTCTTTTGCATGAGCATCTGCCGGTGTATCCAAAACGGTCAATCCCTCAAGAATGATATTTCCGGCGTTTACCTGCTCTCCACCTTGAACATGGATATCTTTTATGGCAAGGTCAGTCCAGCGAACAAGTTCGCGGTTACTGTTCACCGCCTTCGCCACTGCGCCCTTAAGGCTCAACTCAGAGGCGGCAAACTCTTTCCAGTCTGGTGTTGTCAAATCGCTCAGTTGGAAATCCTGCAGAGTAACAACTAATGGCAAGGAACCGGGAATATTAGCTTGCAACCCGGTTGTCGTCAGGCTTTGTACAGCAATCTCCCCTTCCCCCCGGCCTTCCAGGTCGGTTACCACAAGACTTTCAAGTGCCAGCAATGGTGCAGCATCTTTCTCGAGATCGAGCTCCTCGGCCTTGAAGGAAGCAAGCCCGGCAAGAACCGGCTTTTCGCCGAGGCTGATGGTCGACTTGGCGTGCAGTTCCACCTCCCCCTGACTGAACCGGATTTTCGGTTCGGTAAAATTTGCCAGTAGCGCAGTGCCGAGGAAAGTGCCGTCGACCCCTAGCCGCGGCCCTCCCTCTTCCAGTCCATACGAAGCATTCCCCTGCCAGGAGGCAAGAGTTCCGGAAACATCAAAAATCGCTGCCGGCTCACTACCTGCAACCCGGAATACGCCGAGATCAAGCAATCCCTCAGTTTGAACCAGAATCCCCTGCGCCTGGTCGCCGGAGTTATACAGGACTTTGCCTTGCCAGGCTACCCGCTCTTCCTGCAGTCCAAGTTGCGGCAACTGCAGATCAACGCCTTCTATCAGCAGAGAACCACTGTTTTCGACAGTCACATTTTTGCCTACCGTAACCGAAGCATTCCCCTGCCAGGAGGCAAGCGCTCCAGAAACGTCAAAAATCGCCGCTGGCTCACCACCTGCAACCCGGAATACGCCGAGATCAAGCAAACCCTCGGTTTGAACCAGAAGCCGCTGCACTTGGTCGCCGGAGTTATACAGGACTTTGCCTTGCCAGGCTACCCGCTCTTCCTGCAGTCCAAGTTGCGGCAACTGCAGATCAACGCCTTCTATCAGCAGAGAACCACTGTTTTCAACAGTCACATTTTTGCCTACCGTAACCGTGGTTTTGCCGCTCAAGTCGATGAGTGACTCCTTCATGACAAACGACGCCCCCGGCAACTGCAATGAAAAGTCACGGGCCGCAAGTGATCCATCGGTGACGATGATCAGCGGTCTTTTCGGTAGTCCCGAATACTGTGCCAGCCCCTGCCATTTCAAGCTTTTTGCCTTGGCATTAAAAGCTCCGTTGCCGATATCCGCCCCACCCACTTCAATGATACCGTTATATTCTACTGCTATCCCCTTCTCAGGACTCTCTGTGAAAACTATCTTGCCTGACAATCCGGCTTCCCCGGAAAAAGACGGCAGGATATCCTTCAATAACCCCGCAGCCACAGCCAATTTACTGCCGGAGATGGCAATATTCCCGGTTATTTTCAGTTCAGGAACGAGCTGTAGGCTGTCCAATTGCAGATCCACACGACTGCCGTCAATGAGGCCCGTGAGGGTCAGGCTTGCAGCCGGTTGCCCCTCACGGGTGGTAAACCGCACCAGTTCAGCCGCCTCAACAACAATCAATATGTCCAACGCAGGAGTTTTCAGGTGGATGCGGCAATCGGCCAGGGTTACCCGATCGGCGAGCAAGGCCCATTCTGTAACCCCCTCTTTGGCTTTTTCTGGCTTCTTGTCAGTGCCGCCGGTAGTTGCCGCGATGGTGTATGTACCAAAACGCCACCGACCGTCGGCGTACTGTTCAAGATCAATGGACAGATCGCGGTATTCGACGGTCTCCAGATGAATGTCGCGGTGGCGAAGGGATGTCAGGCCAAAATCAACAACCATGCTGGCGTTGTGAAGTAACGGCTGTCCTCCTGAGGAAACCTCCATTCCCTCCATGATAATCCGGCCGAGAAAAGGATTGAACCTGAGACTCCCGATGGTGGCGCTGTCGGCCCCATTTTTCTCCAGCCAATGGGCCAGATAGTATCTGGCACCGACCGGCAGAAGAAGCAAAAAAAGTGTTGCAGTGAGAAATATGGCACTGCTGATTTTAACCCAGCGTTTCTTAAAAAATGGCTTTATATTCATGTTTTTATAGAAATTAATGAGTTCACTCGACACTCACTTCCGGTCGAACACAGGGGGACCGGAAATAACTTGGTTGCGACCTTCCTTTTTAGCACGATACAGATAGACATCTGCGCTATTTAAAAGGGTTTCGTGGGAAACTGTGCCTTCACTCTGCCAATCTTCAATACCGCTTACCCCGAAACTTGCAGTTATATGCTCTGTTTTTCCAGAAAACGAAAAAACTATCTCTGATATTGCCTGTCGTAATCGCTCTGCTGTGTTTATTCCTCCAGCAAGGTCAGTATAAGGCATTACCATCAAGAATTCTTCGCCACCATAGCGAGCAAGCCAATCGACATCAGCACGAACAAGATCCTCCATCCGGGCGACGACACGCTGCAGCACGAGGTCTCCGGAATGGTGACCATAGGTGTCGTTAATCCGTTTGAAATGATCAAGATCACAGAGGAGAATGCACAGCGGATTGTTATATCGTCTTGCCCTGTTCATTTCTTTGGGAAGATAGGTATTCATTCCTCCCCGGTTGAAGCACCCGGTGAGGGCGTCCCGCACAGATATCTGCCTGATTTTCTCAATAGCTTTTTCAAGTTCTGTGGTTCTTTCGGTTACGGTTTTTTCAAGATTATTTTTGTAATCATTGAGTTCGTGCTGAGATTTTTCAAGGGATGCGAGCATTATTTGATATCTGAGATGTTGATACGCCTGACTCGATATATGATTCGCCATCAACCACAGAAAGTCGAGTTTTTCTCTGAATTCCTCCTCTGAAATCTTATCAATTGCCTGGAAAGCTTCAAGCATGGCGTTAGTGTCCGCACCTATTTCTTCAGCATAAGAAATGATTCGATTTTCATCAACGTCGCCGATGCAATTCTGGCCAATGAGCCAGTTGGCGACGTGAACTTCTTCAATAACGATAGGAGCTGCGGCATCTAAAAAACCGATACTTTGGCAAAAGTGACAATACGGTTTGTTGGTTTGTAATGAAAGATCACCGAGAATTTTTCCGGAGCGTCTACAATTGGCACTGCCTTTCTCAGTTTCTCTTATGAGGGTGCAGACACGGCTGTAATTACTCGGCTTGGTGATTGGCGAGCCATTAACATCTACAATGCTTGAGGCGACACGGTTGGCCTTGGCAAAAGAGTCCTGAAGTTTTTGCAGATCATTGATATCGACAATGTCAGTCAAAGAATAGTTTTTAAAACCAACAACATCCTTGACCTGAGAATCATCCATTGCAGACCTCTTTTGCTATTTTTCACCGACAGAAAATACCGGCTGAATAAGGGTGAACACCAAGAGCGATTTTCCGAAGATTCCGAAAAAAAATCGCTGAGATCTCTGACCTTCCAGCCATCGATTTTTTTCTTCCATACTGCTTTTACAATTATCTCTTGAAAGTCGGATAAAGCGTACACTATTTGGTATCCACTCCCAAGTACTTCAAGAGCAGCCTGTCTCTGGCCACTGATTCGGTGGACCATCGATAGC
>JAHJLI010000130.1 GCA_018821785.1 Pseudomonadota bacterium | reverse complement strand
CACTGCTGTCCAAAACAGGACAGAATTGAAAAATCAATGTTGATTTTACTGTACCTTGCGAAGGCAAAAATAGATTTTCGCAAACCAAGTTCCTTTTTTAATTTAATCCCGCTACCTGCTGTCCAAAACCAGGTAGGCGAAGCTGCACAAAAGGTATAGCTGGTGGATGGGCAAATGGATTTTGCAGCCACTCCAGCAAGTCTCTATATGTAAAGAGATTGAGGCGCAACATGGTCGCAAGATTTGACATCGACCAACCAAATTTTGACAGATGATGGAGATATTTCAACAGAAGCAAGGCGATCATGGCTGTCCAAATCTGTATCCGTAAAGCATTTTCACTTGTGCCGATAAAGGTTTTAACCTTGAGATGCTGTTTCAGAGTCTTGAAGAAGATCTCTATCTCCCATCTGTCTTTGTAGATTGCAGCAATAGTACTGGCGCCAAAGTCGAGATGATTGGTAAGCAATACAATTTCGCGGTTATTATCGCGATCCCAGACGACTACTCGCCGTAAGGGATAAGAACATTTCTCTTTAGCTTGGGGACCTGTAAGGCGGATAATTTCATCGGAGAGAATGAAACGATGGAATGCGGGTCGGCGTTTTTCTACTGTTTCGTAAACGGCGTTTTCTTTTTGGCGTGTTACAAAGAATATCCCGGCCGCTGTCCAGGATGAGAACAGGGAATAGTCATTATATGCTCGGTCAAAAGCGACAATAGACCCGGGCTTGAGATTGAATCTGCCGACAACAGAGCGGTCATGTTGTTTTGCTGAAGTGATAAGGGCAAATGAAGGCATATAGTCGTCATGGTCAAGCAAGACATGAACTTTAACACCTCCTTTTGCCCGGCGATATTTGGCCCAAGGGAAAAGACTGAGGCAGAGTGAAATTGTAGTTGAATCGAGACTCAGCAGTCTGTTTTTAAATCGAAATTTACGCTTTCGATGGCCAAGGCTACCGCTGCTTCTGAACCGCTGGAGCATTGTCCAGAAAAGCTCTTCAAAGAGAGCAGCAGGGCGATTTTGGTTTGCATAGGAGAGAGTTGACTTGTTCGGGGCCTTTGAAATTCCGAGATGCTTGAGCTTTCCGATGCAGCAGGCAAGACCGCCACAGATCTCTCTCAATGAATCGGCATGTGCCATATGACAGAAAAGCATCGAAACTAACTGGGTCCAGCAAGCAAAACCTTTTGAGCGACGCTCAGCCTGATGTTTGGCTACCAGATGAGCAAATTCAGTTCTTGGAAAATGATGAAGGAGTTGACTAAACAAGCTGGAACCTTTTATCATAGTGGCACCCTCTTTGGTGTTTGGTGATGGAATTTTTATTGGCGTAAAAATCTTACACCACTAATCACCGAGAGGGTATTTTGTTTAAAAGCTATTTTGGACAAGAGTGAGGGGATATGTATTTCTTTCGGCAGGGTGAGATGCAGATGGGATTTGATGGTGAGAATAAGGGTGGTGAGATCGATCGGTTCTTGATCGACAAAATTATATGTACTACCGCTGAATTCATCTCTGTTTTCCAGCATGTGGTTTATTAAAAACGGGAGTTTTCTAGAATTGCTGTATGAGTGGAGAGTATTTTTTTGGGTGAAGAGAAAGGGCATGGATTTATCGGCTATGGATAAAAACATGCGGTGAAAGCCTTGGATTTTGTGATCGTGCGCCCCATATACAATAGCCAGGCGAATACAGGTGTAATCCAGACCCTCCTCTTCGGCCATGCGTTTCAAGGTTAGCTCCGCCATGAGCTTTGATTTGGCATAGGGGTTAAGATGAGGAGAGAGCGGAAGGGTCTCGTCTTCTCGGAGGTTAAGGCCGGGCGGCATGGTGGCGGAAGAACTGATGTGGATAAAAGGAACCCCAAGAGCATTGGCGGCTCTGGCAAGATTTACCACTCCGAGATAGTTGACCTCGAACGCCAACTGGCTGCCAGCCCCGAGTTTGGCCATGGATGCGTTGATGACGAAGTCTGGCTTAACATCGGCAAGGTAGTCACAGATGTCTGATTTTACGCGAATAGAGACTTTTTTACTACTGGGGGCGCGAACTTCAATGCTGTCGAGATATCTGGTTTTATAAAAATTTACGATTGTGCCGCCGAGCAATCCAGAACCGCCGATCAGAACTCCTATTCTTTTTTCTCCCATCTTTTCCCTCATGTTCGGCATGCGATTTCAGGGGCTGCAAGCGGCTATTCTTCCTTTTTAATTTCACGAATTGTGATATTTGCGCCAAGCGGAGCCTGGACGCAGCGGGATTTATAAAGAACCTCCATTTGCTGAAAAGCCTTTTCTATGGCTTCGCCATCTTCAAGGTCGTGTTGTTCCGTTGTGTTGATTTTGTCTTGCTGGGTATCCATACTTGCTCCTTGGCTAATAGAAAAAATGAAGAATTCCAACCATGCTTTCGCGCAATGCCCGATCACTCAATTAAAGAGTACGAATTTGCAATTCAGTTATCAACCCTTATTTTAATCGACACAGTATAATGTTGTAACTTGGGCTGGACAGAAAAATTCCCTACTTAATTCGAATATCAAAAAAGGAGCGCACGAATGGATTTTCGCTATATCGGCAGGACGGGGCTGCGGGTCAGCCCTATTTGTCTTGGGACTATGACTTTTGGCGGTGTTGCCGATAAAAAAGAGTCCTTTGCAATCCTCGACAAAGCCTATGAGGCTGGAATAAATTTTTATGATACGGCAGAGGTTTATCCGGTTCCACCGATGCGCGAAACCGTCGGCAGAACCGAAGAGATTGTCGGCGAATGGCTGCAGACCAAGGATCGCGATACGGTGATCCTTGCCACCAAGGTGACCGGCGCCGCTTCCGGCTGGTTCGTGCCGCCGGTTCGCGCAGGACTTACCGCAATAGACGCGCATCATATCAACAAGGCAATTGAGGGCAGCTTGCGGCGGCTGAAAACCGATTACATAGATCTCTACCAAATGCATTGGCCGGATACCGTCGTTCCTCGGGAAGAGAGTATGGCAGCCTTCGACCACCTGGTGCGGTCCGGAAAAGTGCGGTATCTTGGCACCTCCAACGACACGGCCTACGGGACGACCAAGTCCAATATGATCTGCCGGCAATATGGCTATAAGCGGTTTGAATCGATTCAGAACAATTTTTCTCTGCTCAATCGGCGGTTTCAGGATGAAATGGTGGTGATGTGCCGGGAAGAAAAAATTTCTCTTCTCGCATACTCACCCATGGCCGGAGGGGTGTTGAGTGGCAAATACAACCGTGATCCTGAAACACTGGGCCGTTTTACCCGGTACATTGCCTCGCCGGAAAAACGCATCAGGAATATGGCCGGCCGGTTTCTTAACAATAAAACTCTGGCAGCCACAGCCAGGTATATGGATATTGCCTCCGGCCTCGGAATTGCGCCGGCGACTCTTGCAATAGCTTGGAGCAAACAGTTTGATTATGTTGCTTCGACTATTGTCGGGGCTACCAACTGCGATCAGCTTGATGATTCTCTGGCAGCTCTGGAGCTAACTTTGACTCCGGAAACGCTCATTCTTTGCGACCAGGTTCATGCTGATCTCCTTTATCCCATGGGGTAGGGGATGGACTTGAGCGTTGCTTTATTCGGTGCCGTTCAGCCCTTCTTTCTTATCGACAATAGTCATTGTTTTGAGCTTGTTCCTCGGCAAATCACAATATTTGTGTTGCCACTTTTGTAGGAGAGCGATACGGATGATGATTGTTTAAATAAATGCATGTTTTCCTTGCAGCCGCCGTTGAAAATGCTACTTTGGGACAAAGTGGAGAAAAGGATGTTTTGAAGAAGGCCCGAGGCGGGCACATGTGGGTTGCTCATGGTTGATGAAAATGAAAGCATAATCGCCCGGTACATGCTGATCTCCGGAACTGTGGAGTGTCACGGACGGGTCGTTCTGGAAGGGACTCTCGAGGGTTCCTTTGCCGGTCAGGTTCTCGATATTCGTCAAACCGGAAAGATTTCAGGTGATATCAGGGCGACAGCTATTGACTGTTCCGGTCATATGGAAGGGAGCGTGGTCACTGATTCACTTGCTCTACGTCGAAGTGGGCGCCATGTAGGAACGGTGGAAACCGGAAAACTGTCGGTTGAGCCCGGTGCCGTTCTTGACTGTGCTCTGCAAAGCGGTAGCATGAAGGACCCCGCTTCTACTAAGAGCAGACAGGAAAGTAATGCCGGAACGATGGTCGATCTGGGTTTGTTGCTCACTGCATTTCAAGAAGGGGTCAGACCCTGTTGCATGGACGTTCCCTGGTCCGCACGTCTGGATTTGCACAACCAACTCCTGCAGCTTTTGGAAAAGAAAAAACCTCTTATCAAGGTGACTGGAGAGCCGGGCAGTGGCAAATCGCTGCTGGTTGAAAAATTGCGGCACACCTTGGCGGCATCATATGAGGTTCTTATAGCAACCGATCAGGGTGGTTCGGTCGCCGCAGTGTTGCAGGAGGTGGCGGTGAATCTGGGCATCGAAAAAGAGGTTGTTGAGGCGTCCCAGGGTGAATTGTTGGCCCGGATCAAGACTGTTCTTGATGATAAAAGGCGGGCCGGACAACGGGTAGTACTCTTGGTCGACGATGTCGAGAAGATGTTCCCTGCTGCCATGGAAGGGGTCATTCGTACCTTGACCAACGCCTATGGCGAGGCGGATGGGGCAGAGATGTTGCAGCTGATTCTCTTGGGCACCAAAGAAATGGAAACCAAGATGGTTGCCACCACCATTGAATATTTCGAAGACGAGACCAATTGCCAACTCTATCTTGAACCTCTGAATATTAAAGATACCGCCGATTATCTTCGTTTTTGCCTGCAGCTCGCTTCAGCCGGCGACGGCAGCTACTCTACAGCCCTTTTTCCCTATGATACTATCCGTAAAATTCATTCCTTGAGCCGCGGCAATATTGCCGCCATCAATCGCCTGGCTGATAAAGCGCTACGCCGCGCATACGCCGATGGAGCCTCAGAAGTATACGCCAAATATCTTTAGGAGCCGTTAGGAAATAACTAGGCCATTTATGACAATTGCCTTACGGATCCTTATGCCGTTCCAAGCATTTCTTTGGCCATGTTATTATTTTACAACGGCTTAGTAGCTCACAAAAGTTTTTTATTAAGTGAATCATCCCCCTTGTGGGGGGGTGTTTGATAGTTGTTTTCAAGTGCTTCTCCAAAATACCTTCATAGATCTCAGTTCCTGTACAACGCGCAGTTCCTGAATACAACGCTCCGACCCCGCATATTTTTTTTCGATCCTTTGTTGTATCCAGAGTAATCGGCTCAATGCTTTCCTTTGGCCGTTTGGGTCCAAGTACCGCTGTGGGCAGATTGCAAACAAGTATTTAAATGATATATAATTCAATAGATGTTGATGCACAAATACGAAAAGCGCAAAATATTGCTGTTGAAACCACTATATTCGTAAAAATTAGCCGTTGATATTGACAATGTAGTTTTTTCATCGTATGATTCTGCAAATTTTCAACATCGCAGTCCGATAAACGGGATTTTTCCAGATACCGTTTGGAGGGTGCAATATTTTTATTGGGATATAAGAGGTTGTTTTCACAATGGATATCGATGAAATAAATCTGGCAATTATTAATCATCTCAAAGACGGCAGGATGCCCTTCAAGCAGATCGCTGAGTCACTGGCCCTTTCTGAGGGGACGGTACGGGCGCGGGTGAAAAAGCTGAAAGAAGAGGGGGTACTGGATATTACCGCCCTGGTCGATCCCGAGGCAGTGCCGGACCAGTCCGTTGTCATGGTCGGGGTGCGGCTTAGAGACATGGACCTGGTAAAAAAAGGTGAAGAGTTCAGTAAGCTGCGTGGCGTAATTTCGGTTTGTGTGGTGACCGGCCGGTTTGACCTTATCCTGACGGTACTCCTCACCAGGGAATTCACCATGTTGAAATTTTATACCGAAGAAGTCACCAAACTCGAGAATGTCAGAGCGGTGGAAACCTTCGTCGTCTACAAGAGCTTCAATTTGAAGGTGCCGTTGACCCTGCCGGTATGAAGCGGCCGGGCGATGCAGCATTATGAAGCCGTTGTCGAATAATGACACGGCCGGAGGAATGCCGGCAACGGCACAAGGACCCGCCGCTGAATGGTGTGAAAATTGTCCATATTTCGTGACGGATACTCAACTGACAACAAGGTGAGGAAATGGAAAATTCAAAGATGACGGTGTTGCATGACTGGCATGTCGAACAGGGGGCTAATATGGCCCTTTTTGGCAATTATGATATGCCGTTGTGGTACAAGACCGGAGCAAAAGCCGAGCATCTGGCGGTCATTGGCGCAGCGGGCATTTTCGATACCAGCCATATGGCGGTGGTGACGGTCAGGGGTGAGGGAGCAAGAGCCCTTCTGCAGCTGTGTCTCAGTAAGGATCTAGAGACCTGTATCGGCAAGGGGAAAACGGCTCTGGTCGATGGAAGGTGCGTATACGGCATCTTTCTCGCAGAAGACGGCACAGTCATTGATGATGCAATCCTCTATCAACTGCGTTCCGATATTTTTATGGTAGTTGTTAACGCCGGCATGGGGGGGATTGTTGCCGACCATTTGAAGAAATACACGGACGGACAGGATGCGGATGTTCAGGACCTGACCGACAAGGTAGGCAAAATGGATATCCAGGGCCCGCTGGCGGCGAAAATCCTGGCGAAAGTCCTGGCTCATTCGGCCGGTGTTTTCGATCGTCTCTCTTACTTTTCCTTTAAAGGTAGTTTCGGGCCGTTTGCATCCGACAGAGTGGTGACGCTCGTCGATGGAACACCGCTTCTTGTTTCCCGCACCGGCTATACCGGCGAATTCGGCTTTGAGCTTTTCGTAGAAATTGACTGCCTGCCCTCCCTTTGGTCACAACTTATGGACGCCGGGATGGACCAAGGAATGCTTGCCTGCGGCCTGGCTGCCAGGGATTCACTCAGAGCCGGGGCGGTTTTGCCCTTGTCCCATCAGGATATCGGGGCCTGGCCGTTTTTGCACAATCCCTGGCAGTTCGCTCTTTCCTGGAACGAACCAATGACCTCGTTTAGTAAAAAATTCATCGGTGGACCGGCCTTGCTGAAAAGCCGGTGGCAGAAACACACTCTTCCCTTTGCCGGCTTTGATCCTCGTAAAATCAATGCCGGAGAGGGCAGTTTTGTAACCAGAGAGTCGGGCGAACGTCTCGGTACCATCCTGACCTGTACCACCGACATGGCTATCGGTCGAGTTGATGGTGCGATTGTCAGTGTTGCAAGTAACAAGGATTTTCAGGCCAAGGGGTTGTGCTGTGGTTTTGTGCTTCTTGACCAGGCTTGTGTGTCTGGGGAGAAGGTCGTGCTGACCGATGGAAAAAGAAAAATAATCGTAGAAATACGGGCCGATGTCCGTCCGAACAGGACCGCCAGAAGGCCGATGGACAAGATGCTGGGTTGATAACATAATCAGGGGAGATAAGGCCATGAAAGAATTGAGTGAGGTAATTTTTGTCGAAGAGCTGAAGTATACTGAGGATCATGAGTGGGTGACTGGAAGCGGTGCAACCCTCAAAGTCGGAATAAGCGATTATGCCCAGGATCAGTTGGGAGACATTGTTTTTGTGGAACTTCCGGAGGTGGGTACCGTCTTTGCAAAAGGTGATCAATTCGGCAATTTGGAGTCGGTAAAGGCGGTGTCTGAACTCTATCTGCCGGTCGGAGGTGAGATCGTCGCGGTAAACGACGCTCTCGGCGACGCCCCGGAGTTAATCAATCAGGATCCCTATGGCAACTGGATTGTCGAAATCAAACCTTCCGATACGAGCGAACTCGAGCAACTTCTGACCGTCGACGCCTATCGCCAACTCTTGCGAGGATAATATCATGCGTTATTTACCTCATACCGATGACGAAATACACGAAATGCTTGCGGTGGTAGGCAGAAAGAGTCTGGACGAGCTGTTCTGTTCGGTTCCAGATGCCTGTCGCTACGAGGGGACCATGGGTTTGCCTGCACCGATGGACGAGTGGCAATTGACCGATCATGTGGGGCGGTTGGCCGAGGCCATGCAGGTGAACCACACCTATAACGTTCTGATCGGGGCCGGCAGCTATCATCACAATATTCCGGAGACGATTCGCACAGTGATGAGCCGCTCCGAGTTCCTCACCGCCTACACCCCTTATCAGCCGGAGATGGCACAGGGTACTTTGCAGGGCATTTATGAGTACCAGACCCTCACTACCAGGTTACTCGGAATGGATGTTGCTAACGCCTCCATCTATGATGGAGCCTCGGCGCTGGCTGAAGGACTTTTGATGGGTCTGCGGGTAGCAAAGAAGAAAGCCAGAGTGGTGGTTTCTTCTGCGGTGCATCCGCATTACCGCGAGGTTGCCAGGGCCTACCTGGAGCCGACCTGCTACGAGATGGTTGAGTTGCCGGTTGGGCCTGATGGCCGCACTGATCTCAGTGGTCTTGCCGCGATTGGCGATGTTGCGGCAGTGGCGATCCAGTCGCCGAACTTCTTTGGGGTGGTCGAGGACCTTGAGGCCCTTGGTAAAGAGATTCACGCTGCTGGAGCCCTCTTTATAACCTCTTTTACCGAGCCCCTGGCCTACGGACTCCTGAAAAATCCGGGAACCTGCGGCGCCGACATCGTCTGCGGCGAGGGCCAGAGTTTTGGCTTGCCGCGCTCTTTCGGCGGACCAGGCCTTGGGATGTTTGCCTGTCGCGATGAATTTGTCCGTAACATGCCAGGCAGGCTGGTGGGCCAAACCAAGGATCTCGACGGCAAACGCGGCTTTGTCCTGACCCTTTCTACCCGGGAGCAGCACATCCGGCGGGAGAAGGCAACTTCCAATATCTGCTCCAACCAGGGCATCTGTACGCTGATCGCCGCCATGTATATGTCTTCTCTGGGCGGTTCGGGTCTTGCCGAACTGGCCCGACTCAATTACAGCAAGGCCGAATATTTCAAGGCCCAGCTTAGGGCCAAGGGTGCGAAAATTGTCTTCGAGTCGCCGACCTTCAACGAATTTGTCGTCGAGTTCAAGGAGGATTTCCAGCCGGCCTATGAGCGATTACTGAAGATGAAAATTGTCGCCGGTCTCGAACTCGGGAAATACTACCCGGAGCATAAGGGGCGCTATCTTTTCTGTGTCACGGAAACGGCTGCCAAAGAAATTATTGATGCGGTTGCAGGTGAGGTGAAGCCATGAGCACGACAAATGTACCGGGCGTAAACGGCATAGTTCAGAATGAACCCCTGCTCTGGGAGAAAGGCAAGAAAGGGCGACGGGGCATGTGTGTTCCGGCAAGCGATGTGCCGGAGGTTGCCTTCCCCGCCGAACTGCAGGGAAAGGGAATCGACTTTCCCGACCTGAGCGAGGTCGATGTGGTACGGCACTACACCCGCCTGTCGCAATGGAATTACGGGGTCGATACCGGGATGTACCCTTTGGGCTCCTGTACCATGAAATATAATCCGAAGATCAACGAGAAGGTGGCTACGACACCGGCTCTTGCCGCCGCTCACCCAATGTTGGCCGATGCGCTGATGCAGGGTAACCTCCAGATTATGTGCGAACTTCAGGAATATCTCGCAACCATCACCGGGTTGCCTGGAGTTTCCGTACAGCCGGCGGCGGGTGCACACGGCGAGTTGGTCGGAATGCTGATCTTTGCCGCCTATCATAAGAGCCGGAATTCAAAACGAACCAAGATCCTTATCCCCGATACAGCGCACGGCACCAATCCTGCCAGCGCCGCTCTGTGCGGCTACAAGCCGGTGCCGATCAAATCCGGGCATAACGGCATTCTCACAGTCGAGTCCATCGCAGCAGTCATGGATGAAGAGACCGCCGGGATCATGATTACCAACCCCAATACCCTCGGTCTCTTTGAGACCAATATTCGCGAGATCGCAGAAATCGTCCATGCCAAGGGGGGACTGGTGTACGGGGACGGTGCCAACCTCAATGCGGTGATGGGCATTATCAACGCCCGGAAGTGTGGGATCGATGTCATGCACCTCAACCTGCACAAGACCTTTTCCACCCCGCACGGTGGCGGTGGACCGGGGGCAGGTCCGGTGTGCGTGACCGAGGAGTTGACGCAGTACCTGCCGGCCCCGCGAGCGGAAAAGGTGGGTGATAAATACCAGCTGGACTACGGTGGCCCAGAGTCGGTCGGGAGGGTGCATGCTTTCCACGGCAATTTTGCGGTGCTTCTCAGGGCCTACAGCTATATTCGCACCATGGGTGCCGATAATCTGAAAAAGGCCAGCCAGCTGGCGGTACTCAACGCCGCCTACATCAAAGAAAAACTTAAAGGTACTTTGCCACTTGCCTATAACCGGCCATGTATGCACGAGTGCGTCTTCTCCGATGCCCTGCTGCAGGAGGATAAGATCAGCACCCTTGATGTCGCAAAACGTTTGATAGACTGCGGCTACCATCCGCCGACAATCTATTTCCCGCTGGTTGTACACGGTGCGATAATGATTGAGCCGACCGAAACCGAGTGCAAAGACGATATCGACCAGTTCATCGAAGTGATGAAGATGATCGTTCGGGAAGCAAAAGAAAATCCGGAACTGCTGCGGCAGGCGCCACAGCGGGCGAAGGTGCGTCGCCTCGACGAGACCATGGCGGCCAGACATCCCTGTCTCTGTGGCTAGTAAAAAAACGGCTGCAGGCATAGTCGATCTCGGCTTGATCGATTATGCTGCGGCCTATTCCCTGCAACTGGCCTTGGTCGAAAGAAGACGCAGCGGTTCGCCGACGGATGATCTGCTTCTCATTACCGAGCACCCAAGCACCTTTACCCTCGGCAGACGCGGCGGCCTCGACAACCTCATGGTTACAGAGGAATTTCTGGCGGCCAGGCAAATCCCCCTGGTGCATATCGAACGTGGTGGGAATATCACGTATCATGGCCCTGGGCAACTGGTGTTGTATCCGATACTCCATCTCCGCCAGGCGGGACTCAGTGTCGCTGAATATGTGAGCGGCCTGGAAGAGGTAATGATCTGCCTTGCTGCGGCAAGCGGGGTGGTTGCCGACCGCGATCCCCGCAATCACGGGGTCTGGGTGGGGGACCGCAAGCTCGGCAGTGTCGGCATCGCCATCCGCCACGGTATTGCCTTTCACGGCCTGGCACTGAATGTCAACCTTGAGCTTACCCCCTTTTCCTGGGTCAACCCCTGCGGCTTATCCGGGGTGCGTATGACCACTCTCAGCCAGGAGTGTGGTCGGGAAGTGGCGCTGGATCAAGTGAAAAATGATCTCATTGGCCACCTGATACACATTTTCGGCCGTAAGTTTATCCCCCTAACCAAGGACCACGTCGATGCCATTATGCACAAACCGGACCCCTTCAGGCAAACCCAAATGGCTGCGCCGCAGCCTGCCGACCGGACCGGAGTATGAGAAAATCCGCAAGCTGTTGAAAGGCCATGGGCTGACCACCGTCTGTCAGGAGGCCAAGTGTCCTAATCAGTTTGAATGTTATGGTCAGGGGACGGCAACCTTTATGATCTTAGGAGAGAAATGTACCCGTAACTGCCGGTTCTGCGCGGTGGGGCACCACCCTGAGGCGCTGCCGGACCCCGAGGAACCAGATCGGGTCGCCGAGGCTGTGGCCCTTCTCGGACTGCGGTATGCAGTGGTTACTTCGGTAACTCGTGACGATCTTTCTGACGGTGGTGCCGGCCTTTTCGCCGAGACCATTACCGCCATACGAAGACGTCGGCCAAAAACCCTGGTGGAGGTGCTCATTCCCGACCTGCAGGGCAATCTTCAGGCGCTTTTAGCCATCCTCGAAGCCGGGCCCAATGTCCTCAATCACAATATCGAGACGGTGGCGAGACTCTACCCTGAAGTCCGGCCCCAGGCCGAATATGGACGCTCCCTCGACCTGCTGCGCCGAGTCAAGGAAAGCCATCCGCATATTCCGACCAAGTCTGGAATCATGCTCGGTCTGGGTGAGACAAGCCTTGAGATTGAAGGGACATGGTTCGATCTGAGGGATGCAGGTTGCGATATCCTGACAATGGGCCAATACCTTCAGCCAAGCGCCGAGCATCTCCCCGTGCAACGCTTTCTGCCGCCGGAAGAGTTCGAGGGACTCGCCGAAAAGGCACTGGCCATGGGTTTTGCCGGAGTCGCCGCTGGTCCCTTCGTTCGTAGTTCCTACCAGGCGGAGAGCCTGTACCGTAAAGCCCTTCGGATGATCGAGGCAATACGGGCATAGTCTCCCTGTTTCGTTAAAACAAAAAAGGCAGGAACATTTTCGTCGGTTTCCGGTATTCAAGATAGGTGTTACCGAAAAATTCCAGGTTTTCTTTTTCTTCGATCAGCCCGACGACAAAGAGCAAAATTGTCGTCAAGGCCCCTGCCACCAAGCCTGAGACACTCAGGTGTTTGAAAAATGCCCCCCAGGTAAGTAAGAGCAGCGAGCCATACATTGGGTGCCTGATGTATCGATAAATTCCACCTGTAACAAGGGTGGTAGTGTTTTCAAAAGCGAAATTTTCCGGCGTTTCGGTCCTGGTCTTCGACCCTCCAGCCTTTCTCAGCATGTGCAGTCCCTGAATGAGGAACAGAATAGAGGCCGACAGTAGTAGCCAGGAGACGATTTGCCTCGGTGCGAATACCTCGATAAACCAAAACGGATAGTTGTGCAACACCAGAAACAATACACCCTCGAAGGCGAAAAACCGATAAAAGCCGTGGCACTTGGGGTTCCGCAAGGCTTTTCTTGAGATAAAAAGAAAAACAAGGGTTACAACAACAAAAAGCAAACTCCTGACGAATGAGAAGGGCACTATTTCCATATGTTTTCCTTGTGAATTCGGATAAATTATCAATAAAAGGCAATGTTTCTTGCTTTAGTTGTCGGGCGTCGCCGTTTTTTGCGAGTGCGGAGCCACGTCAATTCAGTCGCAAGAGTGTTACTTCATTTAAATCGAACTTCACAATAAAAAAGATAGGTGGTGGCTGGCAAGGGTTGGAAACCTAGCACGTGGAAAAAGCAGAAGCATGAAATTGAAAAATGGACCCCGGCAACACCCTGCCAGGAACTGGTCGCTTGGGAAAAGTATTTGGTTCGGTCTCCAGAAAGTTGAAGAAGGAATTCCTCTGTTTTGCATCCCACTCATATTTTCGATTTTATCGAATGAACATGTTACTATTATCTATTTGTTCAAGGTGATAACACTGTTTATTTGTTTTGCAACTTCACGATTACCCTTTTAATACCTTAGCTTGGTAAAAATCATGTTCTACGAATTTATAAGGAATGAACAACATGTTTGAATGGATATTCATGCCCGAGGCTTGGGTGGCTCTGACAACTCTTCTTGCTCTTGAAATCGTTCTTGGCATAGATAATATTATTTTTATCACCATCCTGGTCAGCAGGTTGCCGGAGGCACAACGGGACCTGGCCAGAATCCTGGGGATAGGTTTTGCTATGGTCTCCAGGCTTGCCTTGCTGTTTAGTCTGACGTGGATTATAGGCATGGTTGAACCTTGGTTCAGCGTGTTCGGGCAGGAAATTTCCGGCAGAGATGTGGTGCTTATCCTTGGTGGACTATTTCTTTTGGCCAAGGCTACCCATGAAATTCACGGTAGCCTGGAGGCTGTTGGCGAAGAGGATAAAGCCCGGGAAGGTTATGGCGGATTTTATGCAATCATTATGCAAATAACCATCCTGGATGTCGTCTTCTCCCTTGATTCGGTTATTACCGCAGTGGGACTGGTGCAGCATGTTTCTATAATGGTGATTGCCATTGTCGGTGCGGTAGTGGTCATGTTATTTGCGGCCAAGTCCATTGGCATTTTTGTCGATTCCCATCCCACCATCAAGATGCTGGCCCTGTCATTTCTCATGTTGATCGGTTTTACCCTGGTTGCTGAAGGGTTTGATGTGCATGTGCCGAAAGGGTACATCTACTTTGCGATGGCGTTTTCAGTCATCGTCGAACTGCTCAACATCAGGGTGCACCGCCGAAAAAGCAGCGAACCAGTAAAATTGAACAAGAAAATCGAAGCTTGAGGTATGGAGCATTGGTTGTGTTTGCAGTACAATAGTGAATTCCGGTAGCTGTAAATAAAGGCTCTGAGGCATAAAAGCCACAGAACGAAAAAGAAATAACAAGAATGGAGGATCATCGTGTTGCGAATTGTGTTGTTTGTGGCGACCAACCTGGCCATCATAGTTTTGCTTGGCATCGTAATGAGTATTCTCGGGGTAGACTCCCGGAGCACTTCGGGATTGTTGGTGATGGCGGCACTATTTGGTATGGGTGGCTCATTTATATCACTGGCCATGTCAAAATGGATCGCCAAAAAGTCGACAGGTGCCAGGGTAATTGTCAATCCCAGCAATCCAACGGAACAGTGGCTGTATGTTACCGTCAGGCGGATGGCAGAACAGGCCGAGATCGGCATGCCGGAAGTTGCTATTTACGATTCTCCGGACATGAATGCCTTCGCCACAGGGATGAAGAAAAATGATGCCTTGGTGGCCGTCTCCACCGGACTGCTGCAGAACATGTCGAAAGATGAGGTAGAAGCTGTATTGGCACATGAGATCAGCCATGTCGCATGCGGGGATATGGTCACGCTGGCCTTGATCCAAGGAGTATTGAACACCTTTGTTATCCTGCTGTCGCGGCTTGCGGCCAATGTCATCGACAATTTTCTCAGTCGCGACGAGGACGGCGGGGGACTCGGGTTTTTTGGCTATATGGCTGTAACCATTGTGCTGGAGATAGTGCTCGGACTTTTTGCCTCGATTATTGTCATGTGGTTCTCACGTAAGAGAGAATACACTGCAGATCGGGGCGCGGCATATCTAACCAGCAAGGAGAAAATGGTAGGTGCCCTGCGGCGGCTCCAGGCCCATCATGAACCTTCGCATCTGCCCGACCAGGTTGCGGCCTTTGGCATTAGACCGAAGACCGGTGGCATGACTCTGTTGTTCAGAAGTCATCCACCTCTTGAGGACAGGATCAAGGCTCTTCAAGCGGTGTAACGAGAGAGAAAGGCGGACGAAAATTATATTTTCTGCCGCCTTCTAGTATTGGTGGGGCATTACTGCGATTGTGCACCGGTTATGACACGAGCGGTGCACAATGTTTTTTTGAAGTGAGTCGGGGGCCGGCAAAAACCCCATCACGCTAAGATTTTGATTATTTTACTGATTTTTATAGAGTTTCCCGAGTGTCTCAGGAATCTTCCCTTTCGGCACCAGACGGAGATCAGCACCAACCTCGTAAAGGCCGAACCACTCCTCCGGATCTTCTCTTTCATGGCGAGTTGAGTCGGTTGGATCCTCACCGCTCTTCCACCATTCATCCTGCAGTTCAAAAAAAGAAACACCGCAGAATTTTTCTTTGCCTTTAGCGGTACGAATATCCTGCCAGATGGCGGTGAAGTCACTGGCCACATCTTCCACCTTGTGGCCACCGAAACCGGGAACCCACGACTTCGGCTCAAAAGGGGAGGTGGACAGACCGACCTGGGTGATAAAAATCGGTTTTGCCGACTGCGCGGCCAGATCCTCAAGATAACCCTGATAGCTTGAGCCGGTTACCGAGCCGGGTGACGAGGTACGCACGCCTCGGGCGTAGGTGTAGATATTCAGGCAGACCAAGTCGCCTAAATTAGGGTTGATGGCGTTTTCTTTTGGAACCTCGATATCGGGCCGGTCGGTGATCGGGCCGATATGGGTCCAGCTGGTATGACAATAAAGATGGCGCTGGCCGTATTGATTCAACTCATAATCCATGGCCCCGTCGATCAATCTGGCGATAGCGATTTCGGTGGGAGTTCGGTTGGATACTTCAAGGTGTTTACCTTTGAAGTTTCGCACTTCGGGATGGCGGGTGTCGGTTCGGACAACCGAATCGGCCTGCAGTTCATCGCCCACGCTGAACAGCACCAGCCGGTCGGGGCGCCCCACTTTATAAACATGATCAATGGCCGCTTTAATATCTTCCATGGTTTTGGCGAGGAATGGTTCTGCCAGAAAGTCTTCCTCGTAGGCCCAGATCCAGATGTCCTGGCCATACACCATCTCGGTTTTGTCCAGAGCTGCAAAAAATTTCGGCGGCATCTTCATTGGAAAGACGTGAAGATAATCGACGCCCATGTTTTGCATCAGGCCAAGATGTTCCTGGTAGCGAGTGTCGTCACCCGGCGGATCGCCGCGCAAAGGTGTTTCGTTGGGCAGATAGGGCGAATAACCGATGCCTCGGAAAAACACCGGCGCCGAGCTTTTCAGGTCAACGATTTCCGAACCTCTCGCCACAAACCTTTGCGGAGCAGGAGTATCAATGGCTATTCCGGTATCTTCATGTTTTGCTGTGGCTCCGGCAGCACTCAAGACTAAAGACGGTAAAAGTTGCATTCCTGCGAGAAAAAAAAACAGTGGTCTGTTAAGCATAATTATTTAATTATAAAAAGAATGTTGATGGGAGTTGAGCTATTGCCAGGAGTGTAAATTGGGTTAATCCTTTCGGTCTCTTTACCAGCTATGCCTTACCATAAAAATCTTCACCGCCCAAGAAGAAAGCCCCCCAGTGTTGCATCAGAAGGTGCCAGCGATGAGGGAGGATAGCTACAAAGCACGGACCCCAAGATGACCGGCGATTTGTTCGGCAACCACTCGCGCATGGTCTGGCCGATCTCCGCGTGAGACCACGATCGGCTTTCCACTGTTAAGTCGAAGATGAACCTGGCTGTTTGCTGTTGAACGGTAGACGCTCGGCCGGTCCTTCAGTCGGACAACGCTGACGTGCTTAACTTGATCTATCGGATAGCTCTTGATCCTGCGGTAAGTGCGAAGGTCAAACACCTTTAGGATTCTGCCGCGAGGCAGATCAAGAATCACTTGGTGACGACCCAAAAAGATCGCCCAGCATGGGATGGCAAACAACAGGAAGAGCGCCATGACTGTCAGAATTCCGGGCAGGGCGGTCAGCCATTCACTTAAGCTCGCCACGCGGATGTATTCGATCAACGCCGAAAACAGGTGGTACCCGAAGAAGATTGCAGGGAAAGAAAGCATTGATCCCAAACCTATCCGCGCTCCGATCGGCAAGT
>JAHJLI010000129.1 GCA_018821785.1 Pseudomonadota bacterium | reverse complement strand
TCAATAACTCATTATATTCAAAATAAAGTCACAACCCATTCTTACATTTTCACTCCTTACTTAGAAACACTTTTTTCAAAAGGTCGTCATAAACCACCTCGATTAATATCTATACCAACGATCAGAGATAAAATTACATTAACCGCAATAAATAGGTGTCTTCAGTATCATTTTCCAAGCTGTGTTCGTGAATCACTGCCAAACACTATAATACAACAAATTAAAGAATGTCTTGAAAACTCTAATGATACAGTTTGTATACGAAAATATGATTTAGCAAATTTCTATCCTTCGATAGACAAAGGCAAATTATTTGAAGAAATGGAAAAAAATGTACCTCTAAAAGAGTTACTTCTTATTAAAAATGCATTGAATACACCCACCGTCCCCAAAGGGACAAAACGCTGTGCATATGATAAATTTAGCACCACAGGCGTTCCTCAAGGACTATCTATATCAAATATTTTAGCAGAGATTTATATTCATGACATTGACGTTGAAATGAAAAAAAATCACGAATACTACTGGAGATACGTCGACGACATACTAATAATCTGCAGTGACAGCAATGAAGCAACAGAGGCTGACAAAACACTATCGCGTCTCATTAAAGATAAAGCCCTAGCTCTCAGCGAAGAAAAATCAAAAAAGTGCAGCATAAAAGAAAAATTTAGTTTCCTCGGATACCAATTCGTCGACAAGAAAGTAACAGTCAGAGATAGTTCATTTGAGCGACATATACAAAAAATTTCTGATATTTTTTCTTGGTATCAAAAAAACAAAAAAGAAAATGTTGTTGATTACCATATGCTTTTCACAGCATTCATAGATTCCTTGAACGAAAGAATAACTGGAGCAATAAGCAGTAAGAAACGTTATGGTTGGCTTTTTTACTACTCCGAAATAACAGACAAAACAGTTCTTTACCGCCTAGATAACATTGTGAAAAGAAAACTACTTGCACTTCCTGAGGTTGAACAAAATGGCATCCCGCAAGCCCTTAAACGATCAACTCGAGCTTTTCATGAGATTAAACATTCCCCTTTTAGCGGCTACATCCATGATCATTGCTGTCCGGTTGGGAACCGTTGGTATTCGTGGATTTTCGCATGAGCGTTGACCTTTCAGGCAAAGGCCGTTTGATGGACATGTTTGACAGCCCTTTGAAAAAGAAAATGTCCAAAATCTCCTCTATTTATGATATGCAGAAGGTATCTAAGCAACTGCATCAAAAGGAGATTTCGGACATGGCTCATGCTAACACGATCTTTCATCAAGTGCTATCCCTCATTCCCCGGGCGGAATTCGAGACCTTGGCCCGAAAACACAGTACTGGAAGGCGTTCCCGGGTTTTCTCCCGGTGGAATCAGTTTTCCTGCCTGCTTTTCATTCACCTGGCAGGCCGCAAAAGTATGCGCGACGGCATTCGGAGCCTGGGAGCCAACATCAGGCAGCTGTACCATCTGGGATTGCGTGTCGTAGCCCGCTCCACCTTTGCCGATGCCAATTCCAAGCGCCCAGCCGAGTTCTTCCAAGCGCTCTTCGGCAAAATGTATCAACGATGCACGACCGTGGCTCCGGGCCATAAGTTCCGTTTCAAAGCCAAGCTTTTCAGCTTCGACTCTTCGGTCGTCAAGCTCTGCTTGTCCGCCTTCCCATGGGCCGACTTCCGCGCCAAGCGGGGCGGGATGAAACTCCATGTTGTTCTTGATCACGATGGCTACCTGCCTGCCTTCGTACGAGTCACCAAGGCTCGGCTGCACGATTCCAAGATGGTCAAGATGCTCAAGCTACCCAAGGGTTCCATTGCCGTATTTGATAAGGCCTACATCAACTACTCCTGGTTCCGGACGCTGGGAGCTTCCGGCTTGTTCTTCGTCACCAGGCTCAAGACCAACGCCGCCTACAAGGTGCTCAAGCGATGCTCCGTCAGGAAAGGCACGGGCGTGACCTCGGACCACGTGATCAGCGTCACCATCCGGGGCGAGGAACTCCGGCTTCGCCGCATCGGCTACCGAGACCCGGAAACCGGAAAATTTTACGAATTCCTGACCAACCATTTCAACCTCTCCCCCAAGACCATCGCCGACATATACAAGGAGCGCTGGCAGATCGAGACCTTCTTCCGGCTCATCAAGCAGAACCTTCGCCTCAAATCCTTCGTAGGCACCTCGGAAAACGCCGTTCTAAGCCAGGTCTACGTGGCCATGATCGCTTATCTCATCCTCGCTTGGCTCAAGTTCAAGTCCGGCATTGGCTTCAGCCTCCAACAGATGTTCCAACTGCTCCAGGTCAACCTCTTTGACCGGCGAAATTTGGAGGAGATTTTCAAAACACCGGGTGATGTC
>JAHJLI010000128.1 GCA_018821785.1 Pseudomonadota bacterium | reverse complement strand
GCTGTGGTTGGAGCTTTTGTCTTGGATACCGTCTCTGGAGAAACAAGAACAGTCTATTACCGCACCTATGGTGATGTTCCCAAAAGTGAGGCATCAAAAAATGATCTCAAAAAACCATTTAATGCCATTCAATAAAAAACGTGTATCTCGGCTGTATGCGCTTGCAGGTATTTTAACTTTATGTGTGCTGCTGGTATTTCTGTTGGGAGCTACCGAGATTAACATTGGTACTAATAATCAAGTGAATACGGGTAAAATCGTCGGCGGAAACTGTCTACAGGGTAATGGCAACTTGAGCGCGAAGCGATTGGCTGTCGAACAGTTCAAAGAAATCGTGGTTGATGGAATTTTTGTCGTTAACGTTTCTTGTGGCCAAAAACCAGGGATTTCCATTACGGCCGACGAAAATCTGCATACTTTGATATCAGCGGTTGTTAAAAACGGTCAGTTACATCTTTCCACCTCAGGTTCATATTGTACGACAAATTCTTTCGTTGCTGACATCACCCTTCCCGAACTTGCATCGGTCACTGCAGATGGCAGCAGTGAGTTGGTGGTCAATTGCAATTCTGCGACAAATGGTAAATTGGCTATCTATCTTCGCGGCACAAGTTCGATGATTGTCTCGGGAAGTGTGGAAAATGTTCATATGTCGCTACAAGACAGCACAGAGCTTGATGCGTTTCAGCTCAAGGCTGAGTCTGTTACTGTCAAGGCGAGTGATGCAGCAACAGCTCATGTTAATGTTACTGAAAACCTTACTGGGGAAGGCAGTGACGCCAGTACGATTATTTACCGCGGCCACCCTCAAACAGTGAAAGTACAAATCGTTGATGCGAGTGAATGTTCCCCCGAAGAGTGAGGAGTGATGTTCTTCACTAAATTCACCCTCCTTTTAGTTTTGACACTGATACCAACATTTGGTTTTTGTGCAAATACAGATATTCAGCCAAACCCCTCCGAAGTCGTTGTTAAAATCCAGGTTGTTCGTAATCCGCCTAGTTTTCATCAGCCATGGCAGAATATCGGCCATCGTTCTGCCAACGCTACTGGGGTGATAGTGGAAGGCAGAAGGATCTTAACCAATGCCCATGTTGTAAGTAACAGTGTTTTTATTCACGTTCAGCGGGCGGGAAAGACAGAGAAATTTCCGGCTGAGGTGGAATTTTTTGATCATGCAAGCGATCTGGCTCTGCTTAAGGTTGATGCCGCCGATTTTTTTAAGGATGTGACCTCATTGCCGTTTGGAAAGTTGCCGAATGTGCGGGATAAAGTGGCGGTCTATGGTTTTCCTGATGGTGGAGATAAATTGTCTATTACCGAAGGTGTGGTGTCTCGAATTGAACACATTAGTTATGCATACAGCGGAGCCTTTTTGCTTGCCTGTCAAATTGATGCTCCTATAAATTCAGGCAACTCTGGAGGTCCTGTTATATATGAGAATCAGGTGGCAGGGATTGCTTTTCAGGGAATGAACTATAACTATGAAAACATAGGATATATGATTCCTTCGCCGGTTGTTGAGCAGTTTCTGGAAGATGTTAAGGATGGTTCCGTACAAGGAATTCCTGACTTGGGCATTACCATGCAAAAATTGGAAAGCCCGTATTTACGAAAATATTTTCATCTGACTGGCAATGAAAATGGTGCACTCATCATTAAGATTTTGCCAGGCTCACCGGGAGAGGGAATACTTAACAATGAAGACGTCATACTTACGGTGGATGAAGAGGATGTCGCCTATGATGGAACAATTGCCTTCAGAAAAGATCAAAGAACGTATTTTGGTTACCTGATACAGAAAAAACAACTCGGCGATTCAGTGCGGTTGGTTATCAAGCGGGCCGGTCAGATAAAAGAAGTTACTGTTCCATTGACTCAACCTGTTGGATTTGCAAAGTTAGTCCCGCTCAAATATGAAGAGAAACCAAGGTATTATATTTTAGGAGGTTTGGTTTTTCAGCCGCTTAGCTTAAATTACTTGTATGAATTCGGGGGAGGTGTCAACTGGGCTCAGAATGCCCCTGTGGAATTAACGAATTACCATGTAAACGGTGAACTTGATTTCCAAGGAAAAGAAATTGTTTTTCTTTCCGAAGTGTTAGCCGATAAAGTCAATGTGGGCTATCACGAGCTTGGCGATAATATCGTGCAGAGTGTGAACGGGGAAAAAATTGACAATTTTAAACACTTCATAGAGCTTGTCGAAAACGGTGCCTCTGAATATCTTGATATTGTTGTCAGTCGAGGCACAAAAATATTGCTGGATAGGAAAACAATGGTTGATAGTACTGAAAAGATTATCAAAAAATATTCAATCAAATCTGCTCGAAATTTATAACGTTTCCCTCAAAATTTTGTAAAATCCACACTTATTGAAGAAATACTTTTAATGTCACCGACTCGGGCTGTTATTTCAAGCTCTACAGATGTACCGTGGGCAAATGCCTCACCGTTATTGAGCTCTTCCTCGTATGAGAGCATCTTCTTTCCTTCACCTGATAACAGATGGACTGTTGCATATCCCTTGATCATTGCCCTTGAGACGTTTTTGATTTTTGCAGTTATAGTGATTATCCCGCTGTCAGAGTGAACTTCGGCTGCGAGATCTTCAACAACGATGGATTGTTGCTGAAAGGTTGAGGTGGGTACATTCCCGGTTGGTTCTGCCGGAGGGGAATACTTTGCTATGTTGGGTTGTTTTGCCAGAACGGGCAGAACGGATAATGTTGCCAGTGTCAGGAGAAATATTAAAGCGCTACAGAGAGATGTTCTCATGGTCTACGTGCTCCGCGAAAAAATGAAAGGAAAGCAGCTATCGCTTATCAAAAAGGCAGAGTTTTTGTCATCTACTGGAAGGATACCGGTATTTTCCTCATTGTTAAATCTCCATTTCAGTTTTGACGGACTTTCTAAAACAACTCGATCATAACAAATACCTACCTGAAAATATTATCATTCTAAAGGCCAAACTGTCAAGGTTTTCAAGTCCAATGTGGCATTTGATATCTCACCCCGGTAAACGGGGTAAGCACCTTCACGAAATTAGTTTAGAAAAAACAAATAATGAACTTCTAAGGTACTGAACGTTAGAAAGCAATTATGCACTGGTCAGAGAAAGTTTTGTTCAAATGACTTTTGTTTCTCCTTTTTTCCGCATTGTGGCAGTCAGCTATCGGTTAACGATTCTTGCCTCCAATCCTTCCATTCGGAGAGTGTTGAGTAGGGTGGCAGTATCTTCTTTTGTTTCAAAGGCCCCGAGAAGCAAACGAATTTGTGTGGCGTTAGTTGCCACATCTCTGACATAGCTTGTGTATGGCATATGTTGCATTACGACGAGCTTTTCGCGAAGATCTTTGAAACTAGCCAGGGAGCCTTCCCTGCCAACTTGAATTGCATAAGGCATATTCCTGATCAAACTATCTGCAATTTCGTCCTGTTCTAGTGATTGACGGGTCTTTTCCGCTTCTTCCATCGTCGCAAAGGAGCCAATAAAGATTCGATGCCAAAGTCCCTGATCCTTCAACTTCAGCGAACTGGTAAATGCCGGGTAACCGGTTCTTCTCAGCATGGCGGCTACCCTGTAACATTGTTGTTGCGAGCGGCTTGCACTGATTTGCACGGTGAATGGGACCTTCTCATCTATGGCCAGAACCGTTTTCTTACTGAAGTCGAACCGTTTGCCTGTAGATCCTGGGGTTGATTCGGAACTGGTTTCACCAGGGCTCACCTTGGCCTCTATTTCAGCCGAGCCGTTTCTGGGTAATTCACCGACTTGTTCAATAGCCTGTTTATTGAGTTTATCGAGTTCGATCAACCGTTTTTCGATGAGTGACAAATTCCCGGCTGAGGCCACAGCAACGCCGCAGAACAATGATGTGAGTACCAATAATAATGCAAGACGCTTCTTCACTATTGTCACCTAGTTGTTAAGTTTCCTTTAAGCACAATAACCATGGCGAAACCTGTGTTTCCGGTTGGGCATCAGCCCTCGTTGCAGATGAATCATTTCCATCTCTAAGACACTGTCAAGTTTGTTCTTTCTCGCTGATCTTCCACTACAATGGGTTTTTTTTGTCTATTGTTGAAGTGTTGTGGGCAAGTTGCCGGGTGCTGGTTCATTAGTTTGGAGTGGTGCGGCAGAATCTTTCACCAAGCGGAAACCAATGTAATTGCTTTTGGTATCGGCAGAAATGCCAAGTCGGGAGGTTGTGCTTATCTGCCTTTCCGGGGAGTTCCAGGCACCACCACGAATTGTAAAGTTGCTGCATTTTCCAGTAACCTTTCTTGGTGACTGATCTTCTGAGGCATTAATGTAGTTCTCTACCCAGCAGTCCTCTACCCACTCCCAAACATTTCCGGGCATATCGTGAAAACCAAATTTATTGGCTGCAAAGCTTCTTGTCGGCAAAGTCTGGGTTGCCGTCCCGATCGAATTGCAGGTTTTACAATTAGCCATGTCAGGTTTAAAATTATTTCCCCAAGTATAGGTCGTTCCAGTTCCAGCCCCAGCCGCCCACTCCCATTCTGTTTCAGATGGAAGTCTATAAGTAATACCGGTCTGTTTGGTCAGCCATTTGGCATATGCTTGTGCATCATGATAGCTGACGTTGATTACCGGACGATCTTTTCCCCCCCAACCCGAATCATTTGGAAATGGTGAGTTTGTATCAATGCAGAATTTTTCATATTCTTCAAATGTCACCTCTGTAACCATAAAGAAAATTTGACGATCGATTTTGACAAAATGGACCGGTTTTTCAGAGAATTTATTGCTACCCATCATAAAGGTGCCGGTTGGAAGCGGTAAGAGTGATGGACCTTGTCCACCTGCAGCGAGATTATCTCTCTCTCCGGGTAAGAATTCTGATCGAAGGTAACCGGAGCTTTCTTTTTCTGAAGTCGGTTTTGGAGATTCTTTTTGCGGTTTTTCTTCTTCAGCAGAAGGTTCTTTCTTAACGATGCTTTCTTGTTTTTCCATTGCCGGTTCGGTTTTTTCTTCCGTCTGGGACTCTTTTTGACGAACGCTTTGAACCAATTGACCGTAGCGGATTTCTTGTTTTGGCTCTACCTCGATGATATCAGCAGTGGCAGTATTGGCGCTAAAATCTGCTATTTTGATAAGCCCAGTACGAATTTGTTCGACCTCTACCACCTCACCGGTTTTAGGGTGTTTAATAACGTTGCCTTCCTTGAAAACTATGAATTCCATGCCTATTTGTAAGCCTGAGGTAGCGCCGAGATCGATCAGCACGGTGTCGCCTCGCTTTTTCACCACATAACCGGTCAAAGGAAAATTCTTTACTATTTTGGATGTCAAACTTTCGATAGAATCTTTGAGATTCTCAGAGGTTTTGCTGCGCAGATTTTCAGCTGCCACTATGGATCCGGTGCTGACATTGATGATTCGGGCGTTGACCTCGATGGTATTCTGAAACTGCAATACCGAACCGGAAATAATCGTCTTTACGCCTAATAGTTTTCCAAGTTGAGCAGAACTGCTTTCATCGATTAGTCCGGTCATCCCGAGCTTTTGTTCGTCGATGAGTTTTTTTAGCATGGCGCGTTCGACAACTTGAAACCGGCCATCTTGGACCAGGGCGGTAGTGAACCATTCCGCAACAATACCCCCCATGTCTTGAGTTTTAAATGTGTCTCCGCGCAGCTCGAAATCAAGCACGGCAATTTTAGTTTTTTTGAATTCAGCGTAACTCTGTGTGCCAAACAGGACAATAAGAAGGGTTATTAATATAGAGATAAGGAGGGAATTTCTATTTACCATGAGCATCTCCTGCCTTGGGAAAAAACAAACCTAAGCAACGGTTTCCACAATAAGATCTTGTCATTGTTATATTACAACTCTTCATGGACTTGTCAAACGATGAGCAAAGAGTATCGCCAAGCATTTCCATGTCATGCATGAGTATGAAGAAGCAGTCGGTTTTTGCCCATCTGGGCGGGGGCTTCGAATGGGGATATCGTAGAACCTCCATTTTTAACATGATTTATCATTAAACGGCTGGTTAATGGTCGCTGAAAAATTAAGAAGAGCCGGGAATGGAAAGCCCGGCTCCGGGAAAACATCAGTTGCTTTGCAGGCGATCTTGGATCTCGGTTATCATCTCGGCATGTTCGGTGAATATTCTGTTGTAAGGATGCCACTGCACCCCGTTTCCAGACCATTCAGCTACATCCTTGACTCGATATATCAACGGCTCCGATGAAACCAGAGTGGCTATGAGTTGACAACGGAGGAGGAATTCACCGTTTATTGTATCAAATTTTTTTACTGTATGCTTGGTCTGCAGGTAGCCGGATTCATAGTTGAGTTCTTTAACGTTTGAAGAACGCTTGACAACAGCATCAATCATGATCTGCCAGGCATTTTTGGCTTCAAGATTTGAACCAACCAAAATTTGCACCCAGTTGTTGGTTGCCGGTGATGTTTTCGTGGCTTCCCATAGTGGGCTCGGTGTGAGATCGATGGTGACTTCCCCCTTGCTGAGAGAAGGAGTTTCCCTGTTGACGAGATACTCTTGTTCAAAAAAACCATCTTTGGAAACCATCAAAACGTATTCATTTTTATTAGGAAAATCGAATGTATAAGGGAATGGTGTGACTTGGGGAGCTTTCAGGCCATCGATTGCCACGGTTGCCCCAGGAGGGTTTGTTCGTATTTCTGTAATTGGTTGAGTTGTTGCGCATCCCGACATAATCAATGCACAAACCAAGAGACCAGCATAAATGATATTTTTTAACATGGGTAGATTCCCCCTTGAATCTTTTTCTTATGACATTTCATGAAAAGTCAACTCCTTGTGCTAAGCAAGTTTTTGCATTATAGCACCACAAGTTTGTTCGATGTTATTCTATGATCAGGCTTTTATGGTAGGTAACAAAAAAGCCCTGGAATTCTCCATCATTATAATATGGCAAGATAGAGAAAACACTCCAACCCTTTTTGGCGTAGGCATCATTGGAATTGTTGAGCAGGGGAATTGCTTTTTCCGGGTCTGCTGCTTTCTCCAAGTCTTTTTCACGAACCAAAACAGTAAGTGTTTTTTGATTTGCCGCCATTTCATTTCTTGCGGCCAAGCTTTCCGGAAGAAGAGGTGCAGGTTCCGATGAGGCCGCACCAGCTGGACTGATTCCCGAGAAAAGAAAAAACAAAGCAATGTAAACAAACCAGAGATTTTTCATTGTTCCTCCTGATAGATTCTCAATAATTTGTGATGTTGTAAGTAAGTGTCGATGAAATCGCCCAAATACCGATTTGTTGCCGGAATGTAATCTTTGCATGGTGAATGCGTTTCTACTATCCATTTGGAAGTCGCTCTTGCTTTCTCCTACAATTATCGGCTTGGCTATTTCATTTCCCGAAATCCTCGACCATAATTCATTGTTTAAGAGTAGAATACCAAAAAAAATATCATGATACCAGGATACAAACGTCGATAATTAATAAAAATGTGGTAAGCATTTCAAGGTGGTCTTCTGATGGCATGAGATTGTTTCGACTGTTGGGAGAAATTCCATTGTTTCAATGGAAGGGAGTTGCTACAGAGAAAAGTGTGACAGGATATCGCGAACTCACAAAAGCATCTTAAGGGAGAGGCGACTTGGGCAATCTTACAATTCTTGATCAATTGCAAGTGGCGGATTCATATGAAAGTAATCAACATTCATGAACGTGAGTTGCCAGCAACATCTGAGAGCGTCGGCAATCTGATCGATTCGCTTGCTTCGCGAGCAGACGTTTTGTGGCCATGGCATTCCTGGCCGAGAATGGAATTTGATCAGCCTCTCGGAGTCGGTGCGGTTGGAGGGCATGGACCTATCAGGTACTTTGTTGAAGAATATCTGCCTGGGCGGTCAATAACGTTTCGTTTCACAGGGCCGAAGGGATTTGATGGGTTTCACGGTTTTTCGATTGTCAACATTTCAGAGAAGTCGGTTCTACTCCGGCACACCCTGCAAATGATCACACATGGTCCGGCCATCTTATCCTGGCCACTGATCTTTCGCCCCTTGCATGATGCATTGCTTGAGGACTCTCTTGCGTATGCCCAGGCATCACTTGGCCAGACTCCTCAAATGCATGCTTGGTCGTCCTGGGTAAAACTTCTTCGCTGGCTTGTGTCAGGTGGTAAAACACGTCCGCAAGTGACGCCCAAAACATTGTCCGGGCACCATCCTCGATCGTTTGTCACAGCGGGTAACACTCGTGATTCTGTGTCGCATCACCAAGGTGGTGCCGCAGGACAAGAAAACGAGTGATTATCAATGAAACTCCGGCAAAGATTGCTTTTATCCCTCTGCCTTTTTACCATTCTCGGTGGTGTCTACTGGAAACTGGCCATTCCTAACCACCGTGCTAATATCCGTTCGGAGCTTGTGATGATGGGCGATCTGGATGGTGACAATCGTTGGACTGCCGACGATCTAAAAAAATCCGCTACCATTCAAAAGGCACCTTTCGAAGTCATGAAGAGCAGCGTGTTGCGCCTTGACATGAATCAAAACGGCATAATCGACAAGGAAGATATAGATATCCTCAGAGACCTGGTTGATGCAGGCAGTGATCCGTATGTTGCTGAAGAAAAAGCGCGAGCGAGTAAGAAACTTTTTCCTCGCCCGCGCGAGCTCTACCGGTATCTCTCGCTCGAGGAATACAGACCTCGGCCGCTTTGGGCCCTCTCCTATCCTCTTGCGGCAGACTCGGTTCTTGACTGGCTTGGAACCCTATCGCCACCGGCAAGGAAAAGTTCTTATGACGAGGCGCTGTCCGCAGCGATATATGACGAAGCTGTTCGGTTCGATCAAGGTTGGCGGAAAAGACAAGACCAACTTCTTCCCATCGAGCGTGAATATGTCGAGAAGAAGCTGGCCAGAGTCAAAACGCTTTTTTTAACGAATAATCAGTATGAACTGCTCCTTGCCCTGATGGAGCTTGTCGAGGATGCTGAGACACTCACTGTCCGCGATCAACCTGAATTTCCCTTGAAACTTCTTGTTTTTCGCGACCACCTGCGCGAATTGCTCGGTTCCAACATTTTTGCCGACTTCAAAGAGGGGCGACAGGATTGGCGTGTCGTGCTGAAGAATGTTGCCCGTTACTTGCAGACCGATCTTGGTCTTGTCTATGCTTTTGAAACCCTTGGGCCGCCGAGGAACCTCACCGATCTGGCGAACTATCTACAGCGCGTCGAGTGGCAGTATTACAAGAGCACTGCTAGCGAAGATGACTTTCGTCAACTCGTCGGCTACGCGCAGCATGACCCGCGCTACCTGCATGCGGTTGCCAGGACCAGTAAAAGGTTCCAGGATACCCTTGTTGAAAACCACAACCTCCCCATGGTACTTCTTCTTCGTGAGGCACTTCGGATCAAAAACGGTGATAAAAAGAAGGCTGTCGGTCTTCTTGATGAAGCCATCCGCATTCCGTATTCGTGGGTCAAGTCGATCCCTCGAGAGGCGCTGCCCAGCTCTCTTGCCCTCGATAATTTTCTTCTTCCAGGAAATAAAGAGGATGGGGCGGATAAAAGCAGGCACTGGAATGTCTTTGGTGGCATTTGCCTTTACAAATCACCACAAGAAGCACTCGACCTTGCTCTGAAGCGGGAGATGAAAGACCTGCGAGATGATGGATTTTCCGAGGAAGCGATGCGAGAGTTCTTTCGGGATATGATTGCCAACATAAACGGAATGTATCATGTTTTGACTGTAAACCCTGGGCTTCTTATGAATCTTCACTAACAAAAAACACGATTCTGAGACACGACTTCGATAATAACATGAGCGGTCTTGGAATATTCGGATGCAACTACATTTCATCTGGAATTTATAATGGATGTTTTACTTGTCATCGATATGCAGGAAGCTCTCTTTCGCATTCCGAGATTAAACAGCGACTCCGTCATCATCCATATCAATCGCCTTGCCGCGGCCGTCAGGCACAATGGGGGGCAAGTCATCTTCATTCAACACAATGGCACTGAGGCTGAAGGGCTTTTCCCGCACTCCGAAGGTTGGCAGATACTTGCGGCGCTTAAAATTCAGCCAGCCGACATGGTCATTGGAAAAACCGTCTGCGACGCATTCTACGGCACTGATCTTTCCGACACCCTGGCAAAACTCGTTCCCGAAAGAATCATCATCACCGGCTGTGCCACCGATTTTTGTGTTGATACAACCATTCGCTCTGCGGTAAGTCATAACTTGAATGTTGTTGTCGTGGTAGATGGCCATACAACCGCCGATCGCCCGCATCTGGATGCGCAAGCTATTATTGGCCACCATAACTTTATGTGGGCGAATTTGCTTACCCCAAAAGCCCCGGTTGCGCTGATTGCAGCCGTTGATTTGCTTGCCTCCATGAACCTTAAAAGACCGCAATGAAAAACAGGGCCCGAAATTTAATCGAAAGCCTGGGACTCTCTCCTCATCCTGAAGGAGGGTATTATAAAGAAATATACAGGTCGGAAAGCACGGTGCATTCGTCCGTTGCCAAAGCCACTCGTAATGCCTTGACTGACATCTATTTTTTGTTGTTCTTGAAAAATTTCCCACGCTCAGTCATCTGCTTTAATTAAGAAAAAAAGAGAGTATTGGTACGCGCTATGCATAAATTTATCCACACCGCCGACATTCACCTCGACAGCCCGCTTCGGGGACTTGAAACATACGATGATGCACCGGTTGCCGAGATTCGCGGGGCGACGAGGCGAGCCTTTGACGCCCTGGTCGATCTGGCCATCGACGAGGCGGTTGCTTTTGTTCTTATTGCCGGTGACCTGTATGACGGCGATTGGAAGGATTATAATACCGGCCTATATTTTGCCGGGCGGATGGGCCGACTAGCCAGGGCCGGGATCAGGGTTTTCATCGTTTCCGGAAATCACGATGCTGCCAGCCAGATCACCAAGGCCATACCCTGGCCGGACAATGTCAGGGTATTTTCTTCACGGAAACCCGAATCGATAAAGCTTGAAGAATTGGGGATCGTCATCCATGGCCAGAGCTATTCCTTCCGAGCCGTCACCGATAATCTGGCTGCAGACTTCCCTCGCAAAGAGCCCGGCTATATCAATATCGGCCTGCTGCATACCTCGCTTACCGGTCGGCCGGGGCATGAAAGCTATGCGCCCTGCAGCGTCACCGAACTGCAGGCAAAAGATTATGAATATTGGGCGCTTGGTCATGTTCATCGGAGGGAAATCGTTGCCGAGGAGCCATGGATTGTCTTTCCCGGCAATCTTCAGGGGCGCCACATCAGGGAAGATGGCGCTAAAGGTGTCACCGTGGTGACCGTCCATGACGGGCGCGTTGCCGAGGTGCAGGAACGTTCGCTTGATGTGTTGCGCTGGGCCACATGTCGGGTGGATCTGTCCGAGTGCGGCAGCATGGAAAGTGTTTATGGCGCCGTACGGCAGGCTTTTATTCGAGAACGCGACCAAGTCGACGGGAGAACCCTTGCGTTTCGCCTGGTGCTGACCGGTAATTCAGCTGTCCATGCCGGACTTCTTGCCCGGACAGCCGAGTTGACGGAGGAATTTCGGGGTATTGCGGCCGGACTCGGTGAATTGTGGCTGGAGCAGGTGCGTTTTCAGACACAGCGCCAAGTACGACTTGAGGAAATCCTTGGCGAGGATACCCCCCTTGCCGGACTTCTCGCGACCATTCACCAGCTGGAGCTGAATGGTGATACCCTTCTTACTCTTGTACCGGAACTGGCGGTTCTTAAAGCCAAATTGCCGGCCGAAGTCGATAGCGGCGACGAACCTTTTCTTGATTCCACACCTGCAAAAATCGCCGAACTGCATGCCGAAGTGAGGGAACTGTTGATCGCCAAACTGCTGCACCTTGGAGGAGGGAGCCAGTGAGACTCATCCGTCTAGACCTGAAAGCCTTTGGCCCCTTCACCGATAAAAGCCTGGAATTTACCACGAAGGCACCCGGCCTGCACCTCATCTTCGGCGCAAACGAGGCCGGGAAAAGCAGTTCCCTTCGGGCGCTCAAGGCCCTGTTGTATGGCTTTCCGCAGCAGACACCGGATAATTTCCTGCACAACTATGACCAGCTCTTGGTGGCCGGTTGTCTTCGCAGCAGCTCAGGGCATGAACTCTCTTTTCAGCGTCGCAAAAAACGCCTCGGCGATATACTCGATGCTGCCGGAAATCCACTCGATGCATCAGCCCTGGCACCTTTTTTGCGCGGCCTTGAAGCGACAATATTTGCCTCTCTCTACGGCATCGATCATGACGCTTTGGTTCGCGGCGGCGAAGAGATTCTTGCCCAAAAAGGTGAGGTCGGCCAAGCTCTTTTTGCCGCTGGAGCCGGCATCTCCTCGGTCAGCGAAGTCGTCTTGCAGCTTGAAAAAGAAGCAGCGGATTTGTTTAAGGCAACAGGCCAGCTGCCAGCTATTAATGTGGCGGTTAAAAAATTCAGGGAATTACAAAAAGATATGAAAGTGGCAGGTCTTTCCGTCAAGGACTGGAAAGAGCATCGCAAAGCGCTGGAGGATGCTGAGGCCACACGAACCAAGCTCGAACTGGAGAGAGATCAAAAGAGCACCGAACTCCACCGTCTCGAACGATTACGCCAAGCTATTCCTGAGCTGGCGGCGCTGCAATCCAGGCGGGAAAGTCTGCTGGGTTTAGGCGAAGCTGTCCTTCTCGACCCTGATTTTGCCGAGAGATATCAGAAAGTCAGCCGAGATATGCGGGAGACCGGCCAGCGACTGCAAAGTGATCGGGAGCGCCTGGCAAAACTTGCGGAGAGGCGACAGGTCATTTCTATAAATAAAGAGCTTTTACTGGAGGCGGGGAGGGTGGATGATTTTCACCAGCGCCTTGGCGAATACCGAAAAGGCCAGAAGGACCGGCCGGAGAGAAACGGCATGCGCATCAGTCTGCGTACCGAGGCGGGTCGCTTGCTTCAGCAGGTGCGGCCGGATCTGCCCTTGGAAAAGGTTGAGGAATTGCGGCCGGCCCTTGCCAAAAAGAGAACAGTGCAGGCTTTAACCACCCACTATGCGGCCATACAGCAACAGCTGGCGGTGGCGGAAAAACAAGGCAGGGCGGCAGAGAAAGAGTACCAAAAGGCGGAGGCCGGCCTTGCGGCAACAGCTGCACCCGTCGAGACAGGCAGTCTCTTGCAGGCGATAGGGATGGCCAGGAAGGTTGGCGATATAGATGGCCAGTTGGCCAAAAGTCGCGGCGATCTCGAACTGCAGAAAAAGGAGTGTCTTGCCGAACTGAGACGACTTGGTTTGTGGACCGGTGAGTTGACGGCACTGATGCAACTGGCCCTACCGCTTTCTGAAACAGTGCAAAAATTCGAAAAGAGTTATGGAGATGTAAGCGATGCCGGGCGTGAGCTTGAAAAGGCGCGGAAAAACTACGAAAAAGATCTGCACCAAGTCCTCGCGGAAATCCGAAAGATCGAATACACGGGCCTTGTCCCCACGGAAGAAGAGCTGGCCCTGACCCGTGAAAAGCGCCAGCAGGGTTGGCGACTTTTACGGCGACAGTGGCTTGACGGCGAAGATATTGAAGAAAAAAGTCGGGAGTATGCCGTTGAACAGCCGCTGGCCGAGGCTTATGAGGGCTATGTTGGCCAGGCCGACACCATCGCTGACCGCCTGCGCCGTGAGGCCGATCGGGTAGCGGGGGCGGCCGCTTTGCGTGCCAGGATGGAAGCCTTGGGGGAGGCCCTGGTCGAAAACAACCATGAGAAGGAGGCCTTGCTGCTCAGCGCAAAAGAGCAGGCTATGGCCTGGAATCGTGTATGGCAGCCATCTTGCATTGTCCCGCTGTCTCCGAGGGAAATGATCGGTTGGCTGGCAGGGATTGATAAACTGCGTTTCAAAGGGGCCGATCTCTTAACGAAGCAAGAGCAGCTAGGGCGGGATCTGCAGCGACGCGAAGGTCTCAAGGGAGCGTTGAAAAAAGAACTCATGGCTATCGGTGAGATTGCCCCCGGCGGCCACGAACTTGGTCCTGTGATGATTACTGCCGAGGCTGTTCTGGAGAAAATGGCCTCCCGAAAAAAGGAGCTGGAAAAATGTAAAGAGAGGCGGGAAAAGGCCGCAAAAGATATGCAGCAGGCGGCGGAAGATCTCCAGACTGCCCGCGAGGCTCTGGCCGGATGGCGGGAGCAGTGGCGAAACGCGTTAGTCGACTTGGGGCAGAAGGTTGAAGTGACGCCTCTTGAAGCAGGCGATCTCCTTGAAACCTTGCAGGGCTGCTTTGCTAAACTGAAAGAGGCTGAAGATCTGCAAAAGCGTATCGACGGCATTGACCGCGATGCCGCCGAGCTCAGCCGGGAGGTGAAGGCCTTGCTCGTCAAGGTCG
>JAHJLI010000127.1 GCA_018821785.1 Pseudomonadota bacterium | reverse complement strand
GGGTCACCCATTAAAAGGCCCCTTGTCAATGAATAAACTCCCCCATTCAAGAAAAAACACAATTTTCCTTGCAAGGGTTTCTGTGTGAATGGTCTTATGTAGTTGGTTTTCAGCAACTTTCCGCGCCCGATATTTCATTTTTGCGAGTCGGTGGAAAATCCGCCGCACCAGTCACCCATCAGGATCAAGGCATACGAAACGAAGCGTGGAGATGAATCATTCCATTTTTCACTCTTGCCCCTTCCGCCATTTGGCGGTCCAGAAAATCAGCGGTTCCATGCCGTGTCCAAGACAAAAAATTCTCACAGATCAAATGGTTTTGAACCAACCCTATGATGGTTCACGACATGGGCGGTAAAGCAAACCAAAAACCAATGGACGGGACGGTTGCCAATCAGATCTGATGGTTTTTCGCCAACCCTCTGTACAGGTTCGCCGTCCTGTCCAAATCTCATGTAAAAAGCTTTTGCTGATCGAAAGCTACATTATCCCTCATTATGTAATAAGCTGCTCTTGTCAACTTATGAGCCAGAGCACCATGAGCGATCATTCGATTGGTTTTACTGGCCTTACGATTAAAAAATGCCTTGGCGCTCTCATTGTAACGACGGGCAAATTCCGCTGCCTCAGAAAATGCCCAAGCCAAATACCTATTGCCGTTTTTTACATTTCCTTTCCCTTTCTTTGTGTCGTTGCTTTTCCATTCGCTTGGAACCTTACGACAATATGAGGAAAAATTTCCAACTTTAGCAAACCGTTCAATAGCACCTGTTTCAAGCATAATAGTCAGCGGCAGAATCTTGCCGAGCCCAGGGATGGTTTGCAGCCCGAGAAACTGCTTTCTGAGCTTCACTTTATTGAGAACAGTATTCTCTATTTTCACGATTTGTCTCGATAAAAAATCAATGGTATCCTTGCTCACTTCGCCGCTCAGTTCCAGATCTTCTTGGCCAGCCAACAGCGGCGCGATATAGTTTTCCTTGAACCTCTTGATTTTGTTGCCGCTCAGGTTGCTACCACAATTTCTGCTGATAATTCCCTGCAAACTGTTGATGAGAGATGTTCTCAATTGGACCAGATGACCTCGTTTCCGCAAAAGGTCGCGTATTGGTCGATCCTCTTTCGGATAGATGTATCCTTCCGGCAATATCCCCAGGCGGAGAAGATGGGCCAACCAGAAAGCGTCGTGACTGTCGTTGCTGTATTTCAATCCCTTGTATTTTTGGATTGCCGCAGGATTGGCCAGATGTGTTGTATAGCCATTGTCCATCAAGGTATCCACCAGCCAGTACCAGTTGAAAGTCGATTCAACTGTAGCGCCAACGAGTTTTTCCTGAAACGGTGCCAACTCAGCCAGCACTACATCGGGCTCATTTGGCAATCGTTTCTGATAGACTCGCTGGTCATGTTCATCAATGATTGCCAGGTAATTGTTGTTTGAATGTAAATCGATTCCGGCGTATAGTTGCATATGGTACCTCCTGGTGAAAGTTTGGTCGCTTTCTTTTCAGTATAGCAGAGGAGTATCTCACTGACTATCTGAGGGAGGTGCCTTTTATATGATTATCAGGTCTCAACTTTTGGCAATCCGAGAATCCTTGGCTGTCAAAAGTTGAGACCTGACCCCTTGTTCTCATTATTCTTGCTTCGTCCAGTTGACCAACTCCAATCCCGGGATTTTAGAATAGTGCCGCTCATTGTTGGTCACAACACAGTACCCTATGGTAATGGCTGTGCATCCTATAAGGAGATCAAAATCGTCAATCGGAGTACCATTTCTCCGCATATCTGCTTTGAGTGCACCAAAGATATCCATTATGGCTGGCGTAAGATCAATAAGGGGAAAAATCTCTTTGAGCCTATATACCTTGGCAAGATTCTCGGTTACTTTCTGCGAGCATTGAGCGCCAAAAACCAATTCCCCGTAGGTGATAACGGAAACGGCCTTGGGCTCGGATGAGTATTTCTTGAAGTTGTCGAGCACAGTCAACTCGCCCTTAAGCGAATATATGAGAGTATCGGTATCAAGCAGGTACACTAGAGAATCTCCTTGAACCGGGTTGTAGATTTACGGCTCCTTCGGATCTCCCTGACGATTTCTTCTGCTGTTCTGTTGTCTTTCCATGTGGAGCAGAGAGCCAGAAAATCTTCCGTAGCGGTTGTATGCCGCGCCGGTTGTGATAGGTGCTCTTTCAAGATAGAGATAACCTGTTGGCTAATGGATCGATGATCCCTTGCAGCCATCTTCCCGAGCGCTTTATACAGCTGATCATCGATTGACCTGACTTGTAGCGTTGCCATAAACGGACCTCCATTTTTTGTTAAGTTGATCACATATGATACTTTATAATGCATGAAGATGCAATCGTTATGCATGTAGAAAGTAAACAAGGGGGCAGGTCTCAACTTTTGACAAACTAAGCTTCTCTGTATGTCAAAAGTTGAGACCTGACCCCTCTCTGTACGGCTGATTGTTACATATCAGGGAGGCATGATAGGACTTTAAAGGGCAACTTGAAAATAAATAGGTGGGGCTTGAACAGATACTTTTGAGGTGGGGATTATAACGATCAGGTGGGTCAGTTTATCGGTGGTGGGTGGGTCAATTGTTTGTCGGTGGTGACACTTTATACGCAACCCGAAGACGTTGGATATCTGGTCGACAGATTTTTTTATATCACTGGTTGACCGGATAGAGATGAACTAACTGCAACCGTTTACCAAAAGTGGCATACAGCAGATCAAAAAAGAATCTCTGTCGGAAAGGATCAATCAGCAAATTAAACGTCGCTGGATGCTCTGTGGGATTAACACGCTGGGCCCCTTATGTTGGTGTACGATCAGCCAATTTCCTCAAGAAGCAGTGATACATGCTGAGAGAGAACAGGGAGCCGATTTTCCGCGACAAGCCAGTCCGTATCAAGATCTATACCAAAATAATCATGAATGAGAACATCTCGTAAACCGGCAATTTTTTTTCAGGGCACCTCAGGCGCATGGCTGCGAGTTGCCGGGGTGATGTTTTTTACGGCTTCTCCGATGACTTCAAGGTTACGGATAACTGCATCTTGAATCATTTTATTCGAGTAAAACGCGTCTTTGCCACCTGACACATAACTCTGAATGTCTGTAATCGCCTCTGCAATGTGGAGCAAATAGACGAAGTCCTCTTTCATAGTGGTTTGGCGTCTTTTAGGATTATTTTTCGAAGATGTTTGCTGAGACTTTTTTCAGTAACTACATCAACTTTAAATCCTGTAACAGCTTCGATTTCCAGTTTAATACCGATGAGATCAAAAAGATCTCTGTTGGGTGCTAGATCAATCAGCAAATCAAGATCACTCGACGCTGTGGCAGTACCTCTGGCCATTGAACCAAACAGGCGGATATTGTAAGCTCCATATCGGCTTGTGATGTCGTGAATTTGTGGGAGGAATTTATCGAGTGGTTTCATGTTGTTTTTATAAAGTGAATGAATTAGCTCCCCACAAAGGGGACTTAAATAATTTCTAAGACACTAAAAACCGAAAATTTGCAACGCCCTGGCGACCATAAGCGATGTTCCGGTGTACTTAATATACAACGAGGCAGTTGAAGTGCTATTATGATGCCATCGTCCTGTAATAACTCATCCCAATGCGAAAGGCAATGTTAGGTCCAGGCCTCCAGATCGGCTTGGCAAGGTTGTAAGTCGAGCGGGTATGAATCCTATCCCTCATTTTCTACAAGGGCCATCATCATCGCCGGCAGCGGCATGTGTACGGGCGGACGAATCGTCGACCACCTCAAACATGGCCTTGAAGACCGGAGAAACGACATATTTTTGTCGGATACCAAGCCAAGGGAACACCCGGCAGAAAGATGATCGAAAAGAAAATTCCCGTTAAAGCAGGCATTCATACCCTAACCGCCTATTCAGCTCATGCCGATCAGCAGATGCTCGTCGATTGGGTGCATGCCATGCCTGAGCCGCCTAAGGAAGTTCGGCTGGTGCATGGTGAAGATGAAGCTCGGCTGGCTCTTGCAATGACATTGGGGATATAGGAGGAAATGTCTGCCTTGCTATTTGCAGGCAGTGAAATTCCCCACTTGTGGGGGGATAATTACAATGACAATAAATTCTCTGCCGAGGGTCGTTTGCATGTCAGAGCAGGACCCAAATCCGTGGTCATACGACCAAATTGAATATATCAAAGTTGGTTGATGTGTCAAGAGTTGAGACCTGACCCTTATTTATCTCTTGGTTTACTTCACCGTCCATGTCGTGAACCATCATAGGGTTGGTTCAAAACCATTTGATCTGTGCGATTTTTTTGTCTTGGACACGGCATGGAACTGCTGATTTTCTGGACCGCCAAATGGCGGAAGGGGCAAGAGCGAAAAATGGAATGATTCATCTCCACGCTTCGTTTCGTAAGCCTTGATCCTGATGGGTGACTGGTGCGGCGGATTCTCCGCCGACTCGCAAAAATGAAATATCGGGCGCAGAAACAAGCCTTAAACTACTTGGTGGTAACGGGAATTCTCCGTTTCCCCCTTGACAATTATTGTCATGGATGTCCCCGGAATTATTGTGCCTGCACTTTTAATAGCAGTTGTTGAATTTGATTTTTCAAGGAAGGCAAGTCTTCAGTGATTGTTCTCCACAACACTTCTGCATCAACTCCAAAATATTCATGGACGAGAACGTTACGTATCCCTTTCATTTGAGCCCAGGGGATATCTGCATGTTTTTCCGTAATTTCGGATGGGATGTGAGTTGCTGCTTCACCAATAATTTCGAGATTGCGAATAACAGCATCAATAGTTTTTCTATCTTTCTTCCATGAGTTGTAATTCAAATCTTCGGTGTATCGGAAAATAAGATCTATGGCTTCATCTATATCTTCCAAACGATACTTCCAATTCCTAGGCGACACGTACTGCTTCCTTGAGAATTTTATCTTGCAATTGTTTTTTTAATGCCCCTACTGTAACCAAGTCAACTGGTCGCCCAACAATATCTTCCAAATATTTTTTTAAATCAAGAAAAGCAAAAAGACCTGGCGTTTTTTGGTAACTGACCAATATATCAATATCACTACTTGAAGTCGCCGTTCCCCTGCTTACGGATCCAAAAACAGAAAGAGATTTAACATGGAATTTCTCGTGAAGTTCAGATTTGTGAGCAGCAAATATTTCAAACATATTACTATCAATTTTTGCCATTTTGAAAAGAACCTCCTGAGGAAAACAACCTAACTACTTGAAGATAACTATATACGATAAACTGTAAACGATTTAGTAAACATTTGTAAATAGTTATTAGGTGGGATCTGTTGAATCTGTGCGAATAAGGGGCTGTGGATCAGGTCTCAACTCTTGATAAAAACCAGCATGTCGTCCTACTTATTGAACTGGCTTCCTTAGTCCATTTGAATATATTAAAGTTTATCGATATGTCAAGAGTTGAGACCTGACCCCCATATTACTCTCTTGACATCTTGCGTTTCTTACCATATTGTAAAAGTAAGTCATATTGAAGGAGGTAAGAAATGATATCGACGGTATCCACAAAGGGCCAAGTTACGATTCCGGTCTCAATTAGAAAAAAATATGGACTTTGTGCCAATGACAGAGTCGATTTCATCACCGAAGGGGACAGAATTATCCTCATTCCGGTGAAAACTCTCCGTGATTTTCGCGGTTCAGTAACCGGGAGCGGAAACCTTGACGAGGAACGGCGGGCAGCCAAGGATGCGGTAAGCCACCGGACTATAGAGGAAATGTCATGAAGGTAAGTTTCCTCGACGCAAATATCTTTATCCGCTATTTTACCAATGATGATCCGGTTAAGGCAGATAAGGTGGAAAAACTCCTGGATCTAGCAGCCAAGGGGAAAGAGCGATTGATGACCACCGAGTTGGTCATTGCCGAGGTGGTCTGGGTTCTTGATTCCTTCTATAAACTGTGTAATACAACGATTGGGCCGATGATCAAAGCCATCCTCGCCACGCCGGGTATTGAGGTCATAAACGGCCCTCTGGTGGAAAAGGCGGTCGAACACTATATGGAGCGGAATATTGATTTTATCGACGGTTATATCGCGGCGGTAATGGAATCTCATAATGTCAGCGAAATTTTCTCCTACGATAAAAAACACCTTTCCCGGATTACGGTCAAATTAGCGGGGTCAGGTCTCAACTCTTGACAGCCAGAGAACCCTTGGATGTCAAGAGTTGAGACCTGACCCCGCCTCTTATTTTAGGTACCTTAGAAATTCATTTCTTAAAGAGAACTTATGCCCCTTTGTTGGTGGGTAGATTTCGTTTCGGCCAAGTAATGCTATAAGTAAGTGGAGTGTGTTAACGAGTGTCTATCCAGCAGCGAGGAAGTCGCGTACCAAATAGCATGAAAATTTCCCATCTCGGTGCCAAAGACTGCGTCACCGGTTCCTGCCACTTGGTAGAAACCGAGCCTGGTTCCTCCGACAGCGTCAATATCCTGGTCGATTGCGGCACCGCCGCAGGCGACGACCCGGTGCTGCCCTTCGACCAATTTCCTGTGCCACCCGACAAAATAGACTATCTGTTCTTGACCCACGCCCATATCGATCATATCGGCCGGGTTCCGGAGCTGATCGATGCTGGGTTTCGCGGCGAGATTATCTGCACCCATGCCACCAAGGCACTGCTGTTGCCTATGCTTCGCGATGCCATGTCATTTTCCGCCAGAACCGATAAAGACATCCAGCGCCTGGAGACGCTCCTTGATGAACTGTCTTGGGGCTTTGAACTCTCTGAAACCTTTACCCTGAAAAAAGGCATTACCTTCAAGCTGAGCAATGCCGGCCATATCCTCGGCTCGTGCTTTATCCTCATCACTTTTCCCGATGCCAATGCCAAGGATTACCGAGTGATCTTCTCCGGCGACCTCGGCTGCACCGATACACCCATCTTGCCGGACCCCGATCTGCCCGAAAGCTGTGACCTCCTTATCCTCGAATCGACCTACGGCGACAGACTGCATCCCAGCAGAAAAGGTCGGACAGAGGCTTTGCAGAAATTGCTGCAAAAGGCCCTTGCCGACAAGGGTATTGTCTATTTCCCGGCATTCGCCCTGGGCAGAACCCAGGAATTGCTGTACGAGCTGGACAGAATCGGCCTCAATGTTCCGGTCTTTGTCGATTCCCCCCTCGGCCTTGAAATCACCAAAATCTATTCAAGCCTGGAAGAGTTCTGGGATAAAGAGGCCAAAAATCTCAAGGCCACTGGCAACCATCCCTTTGATTTCAAAGGACTGTATGCCGTGCAAAAATACCAGGACCATCAAAAGTTGCTGGATATCAACGGCCCGGCCATTATTATTGCCGGCAGCGGCATGTGCACCGGCGGCCGAATCGTCGATCACCTCAAGCATGGCCTTGAAGATCCAAGAAACGACATATTTTTTGTCGGATACCAGGCCAAGGGAACACCCGGCAGAAAGATGATCGAGAAAAAGATTCCCGTTAAAGCAGGTATTCATACCCTTACTGCCTATTCAGCCCATGCCGATCAGCAGATGCTCGTCGATTGGGTGCATGCCATGCCTGAGCCACCCAAGGAAATTAGGCTGGTGCATGGTGAAGATAAAGCTCGGCAGGCTCTTGCAATGGCATTGAATAGGATAGGGGGGGCAGGTCTCAACACTTGACAAAACCCAGTGTATCCTCCAGTCGTTGTATAAGTTTCTTTAAAAGCGGATCTGTCTCCGCTTTTAACACCAGCCGCCTGCTTGCCTGGGATACTGCAGCGCAACTTATCCCGAAATAGTCTCCGATTTCCTGCAATTTTGCTCCGCTGTACCAATGGCAACAATATATGTCTGTGTTCTTCAGGAGCTTTTCTCCAGAGAGTTCCGCCTGTACTTTTTGGAGAATTGCATCAATTGAAGGCCGCTGCCGCAATTCTCTCGCAGCCGGGACGTTACGGTTATCTAGTTTTTCCGCGAGGTATCTAGCAGTTACATCACTGACAAATTCCGGGCTTCCCAAGAGGGTAGATGCTACCGTTGCCAGTAATGGACTATCGTATTCGTTCTTCACTCTCTCTTCGACAAATTTCCTATATCCGTTTTTCGCGTCCGCCGTCTTGCCATCGAAATAGCCGAGGATGAATTCTGTTTTTAGCCAAGCTGGCGCAGTGTTTTGGCTTATGTAACTCTGATAGCTGGACCAGAGATATCCTTCCGGCGTATCGACAATTCCCGCTCTTACCGGGTTGAGATGAATGTACCGGGAAAGCTCGGCGGCATAATGATCGGCTTCGACGAGGATGGCCTTGTACCTCCCTTGAAGCAGGTGCCCCGTCTTTTCCATTTGACATTGAAATAGGTCGTGTAAGCTCCGTTAATGTGTCTCATGATCTGCGAAAGGTTGCCGACCGGGGTTTCCAAAAAGAGGTGGTAATGTTTGCCCATAAGGCACCACACAAGAATAATCGCCCCATAACGAACAACTGCCGATTCCAGATAGGCCAGAAATTTCTCTCGATCCTTTTGGTTTCTGAAAATGTACTTCTTCTCATTCCCCCGTGAGGTGACATGGTAACATGCACCGGGATATTGCAATCTTAATGGTCGAGCCATGTCAACCCTCCTTATTGAACTGGTTTCCTGAGCCAATTTGGATATATCACAGTTTGTCGATGTGTCAAGTATTGAGACCTGAACCCTTTATTGTTCCGGAATTGCGTTAATGTTTTCTGATTTCCGGAAAACTGCTTGCCGGTTGAGGAAAGTAGCCAGATGCAGTGTTTGTATAAGTGAGAAATTAAGGGTAGTTAACAGGTTGCTTCTTCGGCATTAATATTGCATGCATTCTATGCATGTAGCTCTAGGGTATTAATAAACCAAGTAGGTGGTTACAAGAGCTAATGGCCACTACGAAATTGGTTTGGGGGAGTTGCAGAACAATCATTCTAATATTTTTTCTTTTGGTTTTATCTCGCATAAACCATTTGGCAAGGTGAAAAATGAAAAAATCTATCTTAATAAGTTTAATTTTAGGCTTGTTCCTGGTTCATTCGGCATCGGCATCAACTATCACTTGGACAGACTGGCAGAGTGCAACACCAGGGACAGTTACAGGCTCAATGGGGAGTGTTGGCGTCACCTACACAGGTAATTACTCATTCGCTCAATTGGGAACAGGAGAAAACTATTGGACAGAACCGAACCCCGGACAGGAACCTTACACAGGAAGCGCATTAATTGATAATGCTCCGACACCATCAGAGATGATTGCGTTAAATTCATCCGCTACACATACGATTACGTTCAGTGAGGCAGTGCTCAACCCTGTAATGGCAATTGTAAGCATGGGTAGACCATCGAGTCCAGTTTCTTACGCCTTTAATCAACCATTCTCTTTTTTGAGTGGCGGTGTAGGATATTGGAGTTACTCAAATGCTGGGAATGCAGGAGCATACAGTATACTTGGAAATACTTTAACAGGGAACGAATTCCATGGGGCAATAATGTTTGGTGGGCCTATTACATCGATTTCTTGGTTGTCAACACCGCAAGAAGATTGGCATGGTGTCACGGTTGGTGTTTCTGAAGTTGTCCCTGAGCCAGCTACTATGCTGCTTTTTGGAACTGGAATATTAGGGTTGGCAGGAGCTGTACGCAGACGAAAAAAATAATATGGTATTCGCAATATATTGAGCATTAAAACAGGGCCTTAAAGCCCTGTTTTTTATTTGTAATAAAAAGAGGTTGGATTTATTTAATATGTGCAACAAGCTCGCCGGTCAACTAGTATACTGTATATTTTATATTTTTGGATACAACCGCTTTAGTATGATTCTAACGTCGTCAGTTTTAAATTGCCAGTCCACTGTCGTTTGTCGGTTATTGCGATCATTATTCCATACGGACACTTTTTCCCGTATTTTTTCTATGCAATCGAATCGAGTAGAAAGGCATTGCCGCTTTAAAACACTGAGTTCGATCGCCGCAACTTTTAGCCAGCTACCATGCTTTGGCGTGTGGTGGATTTCCAGGCGATTCGCCAGTCTCCTCGCCTTATCGGGAGAAAAGGCCAAATACAGCGAGGTTATGTTGTGAGTGTTGAGATTGTCTATAACCAGAACCTCCTTGTCGTCATCTGCATAGCGTTCTTCAAGCATTTTTTGATAAAATGCGCCCAATTAATTTGAGCTCGCCGCTCTGTGATTTTTACCTTTCGCTTTCCGCCAAGTGGTTCTACCTCGACGAATATATTTGCCTCTTCTTTCCGAACATATTCGTCATCCACAAGAACAGGTTGACCAAGGGCAGCTGGGATTGGCCCCAAAATCCCGGTATTTGTCGATTCTTCCTTTGGATTGGAAATCACCAAAATTTACTCAACCATGGAGACCTATTGGGATAATGAGGCAAAAGAACTCAAGGCAAAAGGCGACCACCCATTTGATTTCAAAGGACTGTATGCGGTAGGGAAATATCAGGAGCATCAAAAGTTGTTGAATATAAACGGCCCGGCCATTATCATCGCCGGGAGCGGCATGTGCACCGGCGGGCGTATTGTCGAGCATCTCAAGCATTGCCTTGAAGATCCAAGAAATGACATATTCTTTGTTGGATACCAGGCCAAGGGTACCCCTGGAAGAAAAATGATCGAGAAAAAAATTCCCGTTAAAGCAGGTATCCATTCCTTGACCGCTTATTCAGCCCATGCCAATCGGCAAATGCTTGCCGATTGGGTGTCTGCAATGCCCGAACCACCAAAAGAGATACGGTTGGTGCATGGTGAATCCGAGGCTCGGCACCTGCTTGGCTTGGCGTTGGGAATTGCAAAAAAGCCTCCTTTGATAGATCGTCTGCAGTCAGTGAAGAGATAGAGGCCTTGCCGAAAGGCAATTTAACAGGTTGGAAGCCTAATGCTTCTGATGATAAGTGCTGGGAATGAATTTATGAGAACAAAACTCATCAACGCCTTCAATGAACAACCAGGAATTCTTTGGGCTCTCGCCCGGCGGATTAATTTCTGGATTGTTATTCTGATTGACAGTGCCCTAATCTTGATTGCCCATTTGCTGGCCTATATGGTCAGGTTCGAGGGGGTAATCGTCGACCAAATTTCGCAAATCCTCTTCTTTTTTCCAGTCCTGATAGTGACCAAAATTCCCGTTTTTTACATGTTTGGCCTCTATCGCGGTATGTGGCGCTATACCAGTATTGCCGATCTGCTCAACATCACCAAGGCCGTTGCGGTATCATCGGGTTTAATAATTATGAGCGTTCTGTACCTGAATCGCTTTACCGGCCTCTCCCGGTCAGTCTTTTTTATGGACGGGGTATTTACCTTCTTACTGATCTGTTGTCATCGCGGCACAATTCGCTATCTCTTGCAAAATAAGGATCTGACAATATGGTTTGCTCCGAATAATGAAAAGAAGCGAAAGAAAAGGCTGCTGCTCATCGGTGCAGGAGCCGCCGCCGAAAAAGTTATTCGTGAGATCGGAGATAATGTCAGCGTGCCTTACCAGGTCGTCGGCCTGGTCGATGACGACCCGAAAAAACGAGGATTGAAAATCCACGACATACCAGTATTGTGTGGCGTCGATAAATTGAACGAGTGTATTGCCAGAACCAGGGCCGAGGAAGTACTGATCGCAGTTGCTTCAGCAACCGGGGAACAGATGAAACGGATAGTCGATGCTTGTCAGCAATCAAACACCAAATTCAAGGTGCTGCCCAGTATAGGAGAGATTATCAAAGGCAGGCTGAGCGTCACCTCCATTCGTGAGATATCCTATAGTGATCTACTGGGTCGGCCCATTGTGCACCTCGATCAAAAGGAGATCGGTAAATATCTGACTGGTAAAACCATCCTCGTAACTGGAGCTGGCGGTTCAATTGGTTCCGAGTTGTGCCGGCAGATTCTTAATTTCGAACCGCAAAAAATCATTTTGTTTGATGCCGGTGAGGAAAATCTCTATAAAATCCAGATGGAATTGCAATACGAGCATCATTTTCATTGCTATATCCCGGTTCTGGGTAAGATTCAGAACAGAGACCTGCTAAACGCCATCTTCTGCGAGTACGCACCTTCTGTTGTTTTTCACGCGGCCGCTTATAAACATGTACCCCTGGTCGAAGCCAATCCATGGGAGGCCATTTTTAATAATGTGTTTGCCGTTCGCAACTTGATCGAGACAGCGATTTATTATAAAACCAAACGTTTTGTCCTCGTCTCTACTGACAAAGCAGTACGTCCGACCAATGTCATGGGGGCCACAAAACGGCTGACTGAACTCCTTATGTTTGCGTATTGCCAGGAGCAGTGGGTCGAATTGTTGGGCACAAACGGTAAAAAGAAAATGTTGGAGAATTGCAAAGACTCGGATACAGAAAGTTCTGCCACTGCCTCCCATCAGACGACCTTCATGGCTGTTCGGTTCGGCAATGTCCTTGGTTCTTCCGGTTCGGTCATCCCCTTGTTTAAAAACCAGATAGAAAACGGTGGTCCAGTAACGGTTACCGATCCGGAAATCACCCGATATTTCATGTGTGTTGAGGAAGCCGCCCAGCTCATCCTCCAGGCCGGGGCTATGGGGAGCGGTGGGGAGATCTTTCTCTTAAAAATGGGAAACCCGATAAAAATTAACGAGTTGGCTCTTGATCTCATTAAACTCATGGGCTATGAACCGGAAACCGAAATAAAAATTGTCTACACCGGTCTTCGGCCTGGAGAAAAGCTTAGGGAAGAGCTTATCACCGAAGGTGAAGGCATAGTCCCGACAACGCATGAAAAAATCATGGTGTTGCGTGGTGTCTGCAAACCCTATCATGAAATTGAAAAGCTTCTAAGTGAGTTGGCAAGAAAGGCAAAATCTCATGATGCGCGAGGGATTAAAGAGGTACTAATGAAAATAATTCCCGAATATCAGCCTGATTTTAATGTAAAATCTATCATCGGATCAAGACATATTGATACAAAATAATTACCAAATTCATGATTTGTCAAAAACCAGATCATAAGGATAGGAAACTATTCTGAGAAACAATGGTCAGTTCAAGCACAACAATTGAAACTACCGGTCTTGACTGTTGCGGGCCTCATCCACTTATTGGCTATGATGCTCTGTTGTCGGGTAAGGTAGGTCTGGAATAGGTTGCAGAGTGGGTATATGGGAAATATGGGGATTTGACAAGGTTGCCATCCAGAAAAGCCAATTATATTTATTGTTATTATATTAGGTGCTTGAGCCGCGAAGTTAAAGAGCTAAAGACAGACGTGCCCCCTTGCTTGGACCTGCTTGAAGCAGTGGTCTCTTATCACTTATCCAGGAAACAAGATAGCATGAAAGCGTTCTTGATGGCATTGATCTTTGCGACGACGCTCTCGCTGGGTTCGGCTGAAGGGCAGGTTGAACTCGTGAAGGACGGAAAGGCGGTTGCCGAAATCGTTCTTGCGAAGGATGCCAATCAGAGCATGAAGTTGGCTGCGAAAGATATTCAAGAATACCTGCAACAGATGTCTGGCGCTGACCTCCCCATTGTCGACTCCCCCACGACTGGAGTGAACAACCAAGTTTATTCCGGTGCAAGTGAATTCACGAAGAGACTTGGTTTTATCCCTGCTGACTTCAAAACAAGCGGCTATGAAATCGTTGCGAAAACGAACTATGTGATTCTCGCCGGGCTTGATCGCCTCAGCAAGGAAACTCCTTTCGGATGGACACTTCCCGAAAAACGATATCTGAACAGCAATGCGCCTAAGCCGAAGGATTTCCCATCCGCGAAACTAAAGGCATGGCAGGACTTCTGTGGTGAGAAATTCACGCCGGCGCAATTGGATTTCGGCGGAAAAGGGAAACTGAATTCGGAGTTGGAAATATACCAAAACGACGATGTTGGTACCTGGTATGCCGCGTCAGAGCTTCTTGAACAGCTTGGAGTGCGCTTCTACGCACCGTATGAAAACGGGACTGTTGTTCCGGAAATGGAAAACGTCGCTATCAAAGAGCAAGTACTCAAACGCGAGGCGTCTTTTGGGCGGCGTGAATGGTCTTATAAGGCCGACACCATACCCGAGAATATTGAGTGGTTTAAACGCTTGAAATCCGGTAACTATGCGCCCATCATTTTTAATCATACAACGGTTGCCATCTACGCTTCAAAAGAACAGCACGAACTGCATCCAGAATACCTCGCATGTGATGCGCAAGGCAAGCCTTACCCAAGAGCCTACGGCGGAAGTGATCCTGATACAGGTGGTGTACCTCGTTATACCAACCCCGATTTTCGCCGAGCGAGCGTCGTACTGATGAATAAACTGTTCGACGCATCTCCGGAGCTTCATGCGGTTGCTCTCGGTCCGCCTGACGGCGGGGTACAGGTTGACGCGCGCGATATAGATCTGTATGGTAAGGAGGGTGATACAAAGAAACAGAAGGCATCAAATTACGTCTGGGACTATCATGTCTTCCTGGCGAAGAAACTGAAAGCCGTGCATCCCGACAAGTTTCTGCTCTATATGGCCGGCGCCGGCGCGGAGGAAGTGCCAACCAACATCAAGGAGGACGATCCGGATAATATCATACTGGGATTTGCTCAAACTTATAGTGCCTACCGTGTTCTGCAGTTCGAGGACAACCATGTCCTCTCTGATCGCAAGAAATGGCTTTCCGCCTACAAGCAGAGGGGCAAATCGCCTGTTTGGGATTACTATCTTTACTACCGCTTTCCAAGTCATCCCCGTTTTCCTATATTTTTTACCGAGCATCTTCAGTATGAAATGCAGGAAATGCTGCCCTATTCTGACGGCAAATTCATAGAAATCAACATTGCATCGCAGTCCAACGGTGCCAAGGGAAAGGAAGGTGCGCGGATTGGGGAACCGGCTATCACGCATCTGATGTATTACTGGCAGAGCAGACTGTTCTGGGATCCGAATGCCGACCGCAACGCGATACTGGAAGAGTATTACCAACTCTATTTCGGCCCCGCCGCAGATGAGATGAAGGAGTTCCACGAGTTTGCGGAAGAAGTCTGGAGCCGTCAGGAGTCCAGAAGCGTAACCACCACCACCGGTTTCCTGAAGCAGGAAGACATAGACAAGTACTTCGATATACTTACCCGTGCTCGTGCGAAAGCCGGCAAGGATACGGTCTACGATAAGCGCATTGTCGATATGGAAAAGGCGTATGTGCCGCTGAAGAACCTATTTGTCAATTTGCAGCGCAAAGGCCCCGAAATTAGAGCATATGTCGTGCCCAACGGCACGAAAGTTGACGGTGATTTATCAAAGTACAAATATGGTTGGCAAGATCTGTACGAGAGTGGTACGAACAAACCCGCGAGGACCAACGGCACGAGGGTGAGCGTGTCGCTTTCCGAAGACAGAAAAGCCCTGTATGTGGCAGCGATCTGCTATGAAAACAACATGGGCAGTCTCAATGCAGAAACGAAAGTGAATGACGCCCCCTCCATTTTCGATGACGACGTACTGGAAATCTACGTCAACACCCCTGAGCGCAGCTTTTTCAAGAGCGTCGTGAACCCCAATGGCGCGATATGGGATGAATCACAGGATGTAACAATAGTTGACCGCTATACGCTCCCGCTACTCTGGAATCCCAGAACCCAGGCGGCCGTAAAGAAGTACGACGATCGTTGGGAGATCGAAATGATGATTCCAACAGAAGATATGGGGAATACCTGGCCTACAAAACAGTATCCGTGGGGTATTCAGATCGGGCGGACCCGTTTCACTGACGGAAAGTCCCAGTCATTCAGGCTAGCTCCCGGCGTTGGCCGGTATGACACGCCGAACCAGTGGTGCAATCTTTGGATAAGATAACGATATTAAAGGCGAAAATATTTTAGTTTAAATTGCCGGGATTTCTTTAGGTTCGCTTGCTCTTAAGGTGTTTTTTGAGGTATTGGGAGCTATTGAAGGGGAGAATAGGTGATTCTTGGGCAACCCTCACAGGCGCAGAGATTGACAATAACATTCTGTTATTGAATTTGACACCAAGAAGAGTATTGGGAGGGGTAACACTTTTGGAAGCCTTTGTTGGCAGCCGTGTTGCACTTATTACTTGAACCCAGCATCTCCAATAGAAAATATTTAAGAAATAATGTCAAAGAATAATCAATTCTCCAGAAACCACCTGTTGGATGATCTAAAAGGCAGTTCCGTTCGCGGAGGCGTTGCGACCTCTATTGGACAAGGGATTAAATTCATCCTAAATCTAGGTTCAACCATGATACTTGCCCGCCTGTTGACACCGTATGATTTTGGTCTTGTTGCTATGGTTATGGCCATAACAAGTTTTATTAATATATTTAAGGATTTGGGCCTTTCAGCAGCCACAATTCAGAAATCTGAAATAAACCATGATCAGGTAAACACTCTTTTCTGGATCAATGTTGCAATTGGTGGCCTGTTGTTGTGTATTACTTTGGCCTTAGCCCCGGCGGTAGCCTGGTTTTATAAAGATCCCCGTTTGACCTCAGTTACCGCAGTACTTTCAATAGCATTTCTTTTTGGAGGGCTCACGGTACAACATGAGGCACTCCTTCGTCGCCAGATGCGTCTAACGGAAATAGTTGTCATAGATATTTTATCAGTAGTCGCAGGTATTTTGACGGCAACTCTCTGTGCCATAATTGGTTGGGGATACTGGGCGCTTGTTGGAATGCAGATAGTCACGGTTGTCATGCATTGTGCAGGAGTCTGGACTGTTAGTAGCTGGCGTCCTGGGTGGCTTGTAAGCCAGCCAAGGGTAAGGTCTATGCTAAAGTTTGGTGCATATTTAACCACCTTTAATTTTATGAACTTCTTTGCTCGACAATTTGATAATATCTTGATAGGGCGTTTTTTAGGTGCAGAACCTCTTGGAATATATTCCAGGGCGTATTCCTTATTGCTTGTCCCCATCGCACAAGTTACAGCACCTATATCCAGTGTGGCTGTTCCGGCATTAAGTAATTTGCAACTTGATCCAAAGCGGTACCACCGTTATTATCTCCAAGCGATCAAAATTATAGGTTATTTCTCTTTTACTCTAGTAATATCACTCGCTGCTCTGTCGGAGGAAGTAGTGGCATTGATATTGGGCGATCAATGGATGGGCGCTGTTCCGATATTTCGTATAATGGCTGTGGCTGCCATGTTTCAACCGATTTTAAGCACGGTTGGTTGGATATATGTTTCACTCGGTCAAACACGACGCATGGCGATGTGGGGAGCTATCGCATGCCCGCTTATTGCAGTTTCATTCATTATAGGGTTGCCTTGGGGAGTTATGGGTGTTGCGACCAGCTATGCAGCTTGCATAATTTTGCTTGCCCATCCACAACTGGCTTTTGCCACCAAAGAAAGTCCAATAACGCCCTGTGATGTTTATAAGGTGGCAGCTAGGCCTTTTTGTGTGAGTGTCCTTGTTGGGATAGCTATTGCTGGTGTTCGTTTTTTAATTTCCCCTTTACATCCATTATTGACAATATTTGTTTGTGGTTTAGGGGGGTGTAGCCTTTTTATAATAATTTACTTGGTATGTCCATCCGTGAGAAACGATTTGCGTGAAATTCGCCTGCTGCTTGACTCTCTCTGGAACAAAAGATTGAAAGCTTGAATTCCTGAAAATAAAAAAACTTACAAAACAAAAGCTAATGTATCAATTTTTATATAAGATCTATTTTTTAAGATTTAAAAACGAATTTGTAGATTCGCTATACATTCGAATAGTTGTTAGATGTGTAAATATTTTGTTGCCTGCATGTTTTTATTTCACAAGATGGAACAAGAAATTTCAGTTGAAGGATATGGGTAAGTCTACTGATGAGGAAATTATTGTTTCGTTGACGAGTTTTTCAGCAAGGATAAATAAAGTTTGGCTTACTATTGAATCGTTACTT
>JAHJLI010000126.1 GCA_018821785.1 Pseudomonadota bacterium | reverse complement strand
TTCAATATTTACTTTAGAAAGTCCAGCATGCTGGAGTCGTTTTTTAAGAAACTTTTTGACTTTTTGATCTTCAATCAGATAAGTGGTGTATTCCTTATCCGCATACCAGATCGAGTCCCATGTCCGGGTAATATTCAATCTAAGTCCTTGTGGATTAACCTTCTGCCCCAAAACAGACCTCCAACAATTCCATTGTTCAATTAAGAGTTATAAAGAGTTTACAGTCATCAAAAGATGAATTAATTAATTTTCATCCAAAACAATAGTAATATGACTTGTTCTTTTAATGATACCCGTAGCTCTGCCCTGCGCCCTTGGACTAATCCTTTTAAGGGAAGGTCCACCATCAATAGTAATTTTTTTAACAAAAAGCTTGTCAACATCAGCCTGTTCATTCTGGGTGGCGTTAGCTACCGCAGATTCGAGGACTTTTTTAATTATACCAGCACCTTTCTTAGGCATAAAGCGAAGGGTTGTTATAGCCTGATCAACGCCCATGCCTCTTACCACATCAGCTACAAGTCTTGCCTTTTGTGGAGAAATTCTAATATTTTTTCCTACGGCTCTCGCTTCCATAGATCTTACTCCTGATGAGTGTCCAACCAGAAATCAATGATTTCTTTTTATTTTTTACCTTTCTTATCTGCAGCGTGGCCATAGAAGGTTCTTGTTGGAGAAAATTCACCCAACTTATGTCCAACCATATTCTCGGTTACAAAAACAGGTATGAATTTTTTTCCGTTGTGCACGGCAAAGGTTAGTCCAACCATTTCCGGGCCGATATCTGAACGTCTTGACCAGGTTTTGATTACTTTTCGTGAGCCACTTTCAGCAGCTTCAACCACTTTTTTAATCAAATGATCATCAACGAAAGGACCTTTTTTAACTGAGCGCGACATACCTTACTCCTTGTGCCTTATGATCTCTTCTTAACAATCATCTTGTCAGAAGACTTGTTTTTCCTGGTTTTATAGCCTTTTGATGGTATACCCCAAGGACTACATGGATGTCTTCCGCCAGAACTTTTGCCTTCACCACCGCCCATTGGATGATCGACAGGGTTCATCGCTACGCCACGGACATGAGGACGAATACCTTTCCAGCGATTTCTACCAGCTTTTCCAAGTTTTTGACTCTCATGTTCCCTGTTGCCAACCTGACCTATACAAGCACGACAGAGGTTGTTAAACTTCCTGACTTCTCCGGAAGGCAATCTAACAAGTACATAGCCACCCTCCTTGGCCATCAATTGTGCACCAACTCCAGCACTACGAACCAATTGCGCACCCTTCCCTATTTTCATTTCAATGTTATGAATAATAGTACCGAGGGGGATATTGACTAAAGGAAGACAGTTTCCTGGTTGAATATCTACATTTTCACCTGCAACAATGGTATCACCAACCGATATTCCGTCCGGTGACAAAATATATCTCTTTTCTCCGTCAACGTAGTTCAACAAAGCAATATTTGCTGAGCGATTGGGATCGTACTCGATCGCAACAACCTTTGCATCAATATCTGTTTTATTCCGCTTGAAATCAATGAGACGATACTTGCGTTTATGCCCCCCACCAATGTGACGAGAAGTTATTCTGCCATAATTATTTCTTCCGCCGGTTTTTGTCAGACTGCAAACAAGGCTTTTTTCAGGCCCATTCTTTGCCAGATCTGGATTCTTCGCCGACACGTGTTGTCGTTTACCAGCGGATGTTGGTTTGTATACTTTAATAGCCATGATTTCCCAATCGCTCCATCAATATTAGATTAGATAGAATCATTCAGATAGAAGGTGATGATGAAATTTCAATCAAAGAAATATCTGATTATAGATCATCTGCGAAATTAATTTTCCCTTCTGACAAGGTTACATAGGCCTTTTTCCAATCACTGGTAAAGCCAACAGTTTTCCCAACCCTTTTCTGTTTCCCATGAATTTTGGCAGTCTTAACATCCTTGACCTTGACATTAAACATAAGCTCTACTGCCTTCTTTACTTCTATTTTGTTCGCCTTAGGATGGATTTTAAAAATTACTTTACCATCTTTCTCTTGCAGTAAGGCGGCTTTCTCTGTCAGACAAGGGCCCTGTAATACGCTGTAAATGTTTTTCATGCCATTAACCTCTTTTCAAGGCTTTCAATTACCGGTTGCACCAAGATCAACTTTTTATGAAGAAGGATGTCATAGACATTGAGACCTTCTGCAGAAAGCACTTTATAACCGTTTACATTACTTGATGATTTGGTAAGATTTTCAGAAGCGTTGTCAGTAACGATCAGGCCGTTTGCGACATCAAGAACATTCATTATACTAATGAAGTCCTTTGTCTTTATTTGCTCTAAAGTAAAATCATTTATGACAATGAGATTTCCCTCCTGGAAACGAGCACTGAGAGCCATTGCTACCGCTTGTTGTTTCACTTTGCGGTTAAGCTTAAAGCTATAATCTCTCGGCTTAGGTCCAAATGCCACCCCACCGCCTCGCCACAGAGGCGAAGTGTTACTTCCGGATCTAGCACGGCCTGTGCCTTTTTGTCGCCATGGCTTTCTTCCGCCACCACTCACCTCAACTCTCGTTTTGGTGCAAGCATTTCCTGCTCTTCTGCCAGCGCGTTGCATACGGACAACTTCATGCAGAACGTGCTCCTTAACTTCTCGATTGAAGACTTCGTCATTCAACTCGATTTCGCCAACACTTTCATTCTTGGTGTTAACTATATTTACAGTAGACATAATAATCTCCTCGCACCTGTTAAGACCCAAATTTTATTGTTTTGTATAAATCTTCAACAGGCCGTTTTTCGCTCCAGGAAGTGGTCCTTTCAAAAGAACAACATTTTCTTCAGTGCGAATGTCAACTACAACAACATTTTTTCTTAAAACGCTGTCATTTCCCATCCTGCCAGGCATCTTTTTCCCTTTGATAACCCGAGAAGGGTAGGCACTACAACCGATAGAACCAGGTGCACGATGGAACATAGAACCATGTCCCGAGCCACCACCACTAAATCCATGACGTTTGATGACCCCCTGGAATCCCCTTCCTTTGCTTGTGCCCTGAACATCGACTTTATCGCCGACTTTTACGACAGCGTCAAGAGAGATTTCCTGGCCGACCTCATAAAGCGCGGAGTCAGTGACTCGAAATTCACGGACAAAATAAAAACCTAGAGAATCAGATTTTTTGCAATGACCGGACATTGGCTTGTTGACCCTGGAAGCCTTTTTTTCAGCAAAACCTACCTGAATGGCGCTATAGCCATCCTTGGATTCAGTTTTAACCTGAAGAATTTTACACGGACCGGCTTCAATAACAGTGACTGGAATAGCCTGACCAAGTTCGCTGTACACCCGGGTCATTCCAATTTTTTTCCCTAAAATACCCATTGACTTTGGCATAACTTTACCCGATGCTTCAATTAACTTTTAGGTAGTGCCGATTAAGGCAACTTAATTTCAACATCGACGCCCGCGGACAATTCAAGCTTCATGAGCAAATCGATGGTTTGCTGAGTCGGCTCTAAAATGTCTAATAAGCGGCGATGGGTCCTCATTTCAAAATGTTCTCGTGACTTTTTATCTACATGTGGCGACCGAAGAACACAGAATTTATTTATTGTAGTAGGCAAAGGAATCGGTCCGGCAACTGCCGATCCAGTTCTTCTGGCAGTGTCGACTATCTCAGTAGTTGATTGATCGAGCAGTTTATGGTCGTAAGCTTTTAAGCGAATTCGGATTTTTTCTGTGGGTATCATTACTAACCTTTAGGCAATAATTTCACTGATAACGCCGGCACCAACAGTACGTCCGCCTTCACGAATGGCAAACCGTAAACCGACATCCATTGCGATCGGAGTGATAAGTTCAACTGACGCGGTAATATTGTCTCCTGGCATTACCATCTCAACTCCTGCTTCGAGACTGACAACCGCTGTTACGTCAGTGGTTCTGAAATAGAACTGCGGACGGTATCCATTAAAGAACGGGGTATGCCGGCCACCTTCTTCCTTGCTCAGAATATAACACTCGGATTTAAATTTGGTGTGTGGAGTAATCGACTTTGGAGCGGCCAAAACCTGCCCACGCTCAACTTCCTCGCGCTTTACTCCCCGAAGAAGGGCACCAATATTATCGCCAGCCTGACCTTCATCGAGTAATTTTCGGAACATTTCAACGCCAGTACACGTCGTCTTGGTAGTTGGTCGGATACCGATTATCTCGATCTCATCGCCTACATGGACAACGCCTCGCTCAATCCTGCCGGTCGCAACCGTACCTCGTCCAGAGATGGAGAACACATCTTCAACCGGCATCAAGAACGGCCTGTCAACCTCTCGTTTTGGTTGGGGTACATACGTGTCAATGGCTTCCATGAGCTCCCATATACATTTTGAAGCTTCCGGATCCTCTGGATTTTCCAGTGCTTTTAAAGCAGAACCCTTAACAAAAGGTACATCGTCTCCGGGGAATTCATACTTATCAAGCAGTTCGCGCAATTCCATCTCCACCAACTCGATCAGCTCTTCATCATCCACCATATCGCATTTATTAAGAAACACGACCATTGCCGGTACCCCGACCTGACGAGCAAGCAAGATATGCTCCCTGGTTTGCGGCATAGCTCCGTCGGTTGCAGCAACAACAAGAATCGCACCGTCCATCTGCGCTGCTCCGGTAATCATGTTCTTGATATAGTCAGCGTGACCGGGACAATCAACATGGGCATAGTGACGATTAACAGTCTCATATTCAACATGGGCAGTCGCGATAGTGATACCACGCTCTTTCTCTTCCGGTGCCTTGTCTATCTCGGAAAAATCGATAAACGTCGCCTGACCTTTTAACGATAAGACACGAGTAATTGCTGCTGTTAATGTGGTCTTGCCATGATCAATGTGCCCAATCGTACCAACATTGACGTGCGGTTTTGTCCTTTCATATTTTTTCTTCGACATGATCTTTCCTCAATATGCTTGAAATCAAATTCCTCTAATTTTTTTAACAATTGCCTCAGCTCTATTTGAAGGTACTACGTCATACTGCAAAAATTGCATTGTGAAATTCGCCCTTCCCTGAGTTGCAGATCGTATTGAAGTAGAATAACCAAACAATTCTGCAAGAGGTGCGTGAGCTTTTACCGTCTGTAGATGGCCTTCTGCAGATACTCCAACAACTTTGCCTCTCTTCCCGTTTAAATCTGCTATTACATCCCCGATGTATTCCTCAGGGGTGGTAATTTCAATATCCATAATCGGTTCGAGCAATTTAGGCTCTGCCTCAGATGTTGCCCTTCTGATAGCCATTGCACCAGCTACTCCAAAAGCCATCTCGGTTGAATCCTCTTCGTGGTAAGAACCACCCACAAGCTTCACAAGAATATCCGTCAAGGGATAGCCGATCAATGGTCCTGAGTCGAGACTGTCAACAATGCCCTTTTGTATAGACTTTAAAAACTGATCGGGAATAAGCTCTTTTTCCACTGAACTAATAAATACAACACCTGTACCACGTTTAAGAGGTTCAACCTCTATGATCACGTGACCATATTGCCCTTTGGCACCGGTCATTTGATCGAATTTCCCTTCACTTCTCTGGGGAATTTCAATTGTCTCTTTATAAGCTACCTGGGGCTTTCCGACATTTGCAGCAACTTTAAAATCATTGAGTAAACGATCTACTATAATTTCAAGGTGCAACTCCCCCATTCCAGAGATAATCATCTGCCCAGTATCTTTATCATTGGAAACTGAGAAGGATGGATCTTCTAATGCAATTTTTGCAAGCGATTCGTTGAGTTTTTTTTCTTCCGCTTTGCTTTTTGGTTCAATTGCAACCCCGATCACCGGTTCCGGAAAGTCCATGCTTTCAAGAATTATATGATCTCCCTTTTCACAGAGGGTGTCACCGGTGGTGGTGAATTTTAACCCAACAATAGCACCGATATCTCCAGCCAGTATTTCTTGCACTTCCTCGCGTTTATTTGCGTGTAGCTTCATGAGCTTGGATATCTTTTCCTGTTTATTCTTAACAGGATTATATATCTTGTCGCCAAGGCTGAGTTTACCCGAATAAATTCTTACAAAAGCGAGGTTCTCAACAAAGGAATCGCTCATCAACTTAAAGACGAGTGCAGTAAGTTTTTCCTTTGGATCTGACTTTCTGCTTATTTTTTCGCCACCAATTCCAACTCCTTCAATGTCTTTTACGTCGAGAGGCGAGGGAAGAAAATTGATGACACCGTCAAGCAGGGGTTGTACACCCTTGTTTTTAAATGCACTGCCACAAAGCACAGGTACAATATCAAGAGATATTGTCGCCTTGCGTAGAGCACAATATATCTCAGGCGCAGATACCGGTTTATTATTTAGGTATTTTTCCATGATGCCCTCATCGAAGTCGGCCAACTTCTCCAGGAGCATCAAACGTGCGGCCGTGAATTTTTCTTTATAGTTTTCAGGAATAGTTAGTTCTGTAACTTCCTGACCAAGCGATTGCTCGTTAAATATCAGCATCCGCTCTTCTATGAGGTCTATAATACCCTCAAAATGTGCTTCGTTGCCAACCGGCATTTGAACAGGCAAAGGATTTGCCCCAAGCCTTTTGGCAATCATCAGGACGCAACGATGAAAATCAGCACCGATACGATCCATCTTATTTACAAAAGCAATCCGTGGGATCCGGTACTTATCGGCTTGCCGCCAGACTGTTTCCGACTGTGGTTCAACTCCACCAACAGCACAAAAAACCGCAATCACCCCGTCCAACACCCTTAATGACCTTTCCACCTCAATGGTGAAATCGACATGGCCAGGAGTGTCAATTATATTTATCTTCTTATCCTTCCAATAGCAGGTGGTTGCTGCTGAGGTTATCGTAATACCTCGTTCCTGCTCTTGTTCCATCCAGTCCATGACGGCTGTGCCTTCATGAACTTCACCCAACTTATAAGAACGCCCTGTATAAAAGAGTATCCTTTCTGTAGTTGTAGTTTTCCCAGCATCAATATGGGCCATTATGCCTATATTGCGCACTTCGGATAAATCTATTGGGGCTGTCATATCAGTATTGACTCTTATTGAACCACTTCAGTCAGCCCCACACTCCTCAAAAACATTTCTACAAGCAACTTCAACGATTACCAACGATAGTGAGCAAAGGCTTTATTCGCTTCCGCCATCCGATGTGTATCATCTTTTTTCTTCACTGCAGAACCACGATTATTAAAAGCATCGATAAGTTCGGCAGCTAGTTTTTCAGCCATTGACTTGCCGGATCTTGATTTTGAGAAATTAATGATCCAGCGAATAGCGAGAGCATTCCTTCTAGTCTGTCGGACTTCCATCGGAACCTGGTAGGTAGCGCCCCCAACCCGTCTTGACTTGACTTCAACTCGAGGGCGAACATTCTCCATAGCACCCTCAAAAATGGTCAAGGCATCATCATCTTTCACCTTATCCTGAACGACGTCCATTGCATCATAAAGAATTCTTTGGGCAAGGGATTTTTTCCCTCTCTCCATCAACCCATTGGTAAACTTTGCTACCAATACGCTGTTGAAACGAGGATCCGGATCAATAGGACGTTTCTCAATAGTTCTTCTGCGTGACATTTCTTAACCCCTCAACAAAAAGAAATCCATCAAGAGGATTTCTTTGCACCATATTTTGAACGTCCCTGACGCCTGTTGGAAACACCCAATGTATCAAGCGTACCGCGAATGATATGATATCTCACACCCGGGAGATCTTTTACCCTGCCGCCTCGGATCAAAACCACCGAATGCTCCTGGAGATTATGACCGATTCCTGGAATATAAGAAGTGACCTCAATCCCGTTTGTAAGCCTTACCCTCGCAACTTTTCTAAGAGCTGAGTTTGGTTTTTTCGGCGTTGTTGTGTATACCCTCACGCATACTCCGCGCTTCTGAGGTGATCCTTTCAAGGCCGGAGTATTGGTCTTCTTTACAGACTTCTTTCTCCCGATCCGTACAAGTTGGTTAATAGTTGGCATTACGTTAACTGCTCCTGTTTACATACCCATTTAATGAAACATTATATCTCAGTTGCAGAGCTAGACACTCGATTTAAACACGAAAGTGGTAATATTTACCCTAACGGCACTGCAGTGTCAAGGAAAAAAACAGCCATGAAGCTGTTCATCTTCCTGAGTGATTACCTTCCAATCCTGTCCCTGCAGAGATGAGTCGACCCATAATTACGTTTTCTTTCAAACCGAGCAATTCATCTACTTTACCTGCTACCGCGGCATTTGTAAGAACCTTTGTTGTTTCCTGGAAGGAAGCCGCAGAAATAAAGCTCTCCGTCGAAAGTGATGCTTTAGTTACTCCTAGGAGAAGTGGTTCTGCAACGGCAGGCTTCTTTCCTTCGACGATAAGACGATCCCTCTCTTCTTCAAACTTCCACCATTCTACTTGTTCTCCAATCATGAACTTGGAATCACCTGAAGATGTAATCATTACTCGTTTGAGCATTTGCCGAACAATTACTTCAATGTGTTTGTCATTGATCTTCACACCCTGCAAACGGTAAACCTCCTGAATTTCATTCACAAGGAATTTAGCAAGTTCCTTGACTCCAAGAACCGAAAGAATATCATTAGGTACGATGGTACCTTCCATCAGCGCCTCACCTGCCTGAACATAATCGCCTTCATGGACAATGATGTGCTTGGACTTGGGAACAAGATATTCCTGAGCTTCGCCATATTCCGGGGTAACGATAACCCGACGTTTGCCCTTCAGCTCCTTGCCAAAACTAACCTTTCCATCAATCTTCGAAATAATTGCAGGATCCTTCGGCTTGCGAACCTCAAACAATTCTGCAACCCGTGGTAGGCCTCCGGTAATATCTTTCGTTTTCGTCGTTTCTCTGGGAATTTTTCCAACAATAGTCCCTGGTTGAATCACATCACCTTCACTCACCGATATTATCGAACCAATCGGCAGACTGTATCGCGCATAGGTTTCGCTATCGGGCATTTTAACTGTTTTACCACGATCATTCTTTACTGAAATACGGGGATTCAATTGAGAACCGGTTGAGGTATGAATAATCACCAACGACGACCTTCCGGTAACGACGTCAACCTTTTCCTGCATTGTAACGCCCTCAATGATATCGCCATATTTAATAACGCCGCCCACCTCGGCAACGATCGGAATAGTGTATGCATCCCAATCAGCAAGAATAGTATCTCTTACTACAACTTCACCTTCTTTGACGAGGAGCTGGGCGCCATAATTTACTTTGAATTTTTCCCGTTCACGACCGAATTCGTCTTTAACAGCAATGACAGCATTGCGGTTCATTACGATCTTGGTACCTTCAGCATTAGTTACTGAATGCAAATTGTTGAAGGCTACTGTGCCCCCGATATTTGTTTTTAGTTCTGCTTGCTCAACCGATCGACTTGCAGTACCACCAACATGGAAGGTACGCATTGTCAGCTGAGTTCCAGGTTCACCAATCGATTGCGCGGCTATTACGCCGATCGCTTCACCGGGATTTACCATATGGCCCCGACCAAGATCACGCCCATAACAAGCAGCACAGACTCCGCGTTTTGAGCGACAACTGAGCACTGATCGAATAGGTATTCGGTCGATACCTGAAGCAGTTATCTTCTCAACAATTTCCTCCGTAATTTCGTTGCCGGCATTTACTATGATTAAATTTGTAAAGGGATCTTCAACGTCATCAAGAGCAACACGGCCAAGAATCCTATCTCCCAGAGGAACAATAATTTCCCCACCATCCATCAACGGTTCAGCGACTATGCCATCGAGGGTCAAACAATCTGCTTCGACAATTGTAGATTCCTGTGCGACATCCACAAGTCGCCTTGTAAGGTATCCGGAGTTTGCTGTTTTCAACGCGGTATCGGCGAGTCCCTTACGGGCACCATGTGTAGAAATGAAGTATTCAAGGACTCCAAGTCCTTCCCGAAAATTAGCCTTAATTGGGGTTTCGATAATCGCCCCACTTGGCTTGGCCATGAGACCACGCATACCAGCCAACTGACGAATCTGATCCCGGGAACCCCTGGCACCAGAATCAGCCATGATAAATATCGAATTAAAACTTGGGCCTTCAACTCTCTTACCATCTTTGTCGAGAAAGAAATCAACCTTGATCTCTTCCATCATCGCATTAGCTACATCTTCAGTAACCTTGGACCAAATATCAACTACTTTGTTGTATTTTTCGCCAGAGGTAATAAGTCCATCAGTATACTGCTGTTCAACATCAAGTACGTCGGTTTCAGCTTTCTCAACAAACGCCTCTTTGCCGAGAGGGATTTTCATATCGTTAATACAAATGGATATTCCTGCTCGAGTGGCATACTCATATCCTATATCCTTTAGCCTATCTGCGAGAATTACCGTCTCTTTTGTGCCGGCGTGTCGATAGGTATGATCAATAAGCTTGGCCAGGGCTTTTTTAGTGAGAACCTTATTAACTTCCTCAAATTTCACGGCATCCGGCAAAAGTTCACCTAGGAGGATGCGCCCCAGGGTTGTATCAATCAGTTCACTATTTTTACGAACTTTTACCTTTGCCTGCAGATGAATTTCGCCATAATCGTAGGCGATAATAGCCTCCTCAACACAGCTGAATACTTTACCTTCACCTGGAACATTCATGCGATCTCGGCTCATATAATAGAGACCGAGAACAATGTCCTGGGAAGGAATAATGACCGGTTCACCGTTGGCTGGAGAGAGGATGTTGTTGGTCGACATCATCAATACACGTGCTTCAACCTGCGCCTCAACCGAGAGAGGCACATGAACGGCCATTTGATCCCCATCAAAGTCGGCGTTGAAGGCCATACAGACCAAGGGATGCAACTGAATAGCCTTGCCTTCAATAAGCATTGCTTCAAAGGCCTGCATACCCAGCCTATGAAGGGTGGGCGCGCGGTTCAAAATAACAGGGTATTCGGTTACGACCTCCTCAAGTACGTCCCAAACTTCTTTAACCTCTTTCTCCACCATCTTCCGTGCACTTTTGATAGTGGTAACATATCCCTTGCTTTCTAATTTGTTGTAGATGAAAGGCTTGAACAGCTCCAATGCCATTTTTTTTGGGATACCGCACTGATGTAGGCGAAGATGAGGGCCGACGACAATAACTGAACGACCTGAATAGTCGACACGCTTACCAAGAAGATTTTGACGAAAACGGCCCTGTTTTCCTTTGAGCATGTCGGACAGGGACTTGAGCGGTCTTTTATTGCCGCCGGTAATAACTCTACCCCGCCGGCCATTATCGAAGAGGACATCAACAGCTTCCTGCAACATCCTTTTCTCATTACGAATAATAATATCCGGAGCATCAAGCTCTAGAAGTCTCTTGAGCCGATTATTGCGGTTTATAACCCGACGATAAAGATCGTTGAGATCAGAAGTAGCAAATCGACCGCCTTCTAATGGAACGAGTGGGCGTAAGTCTGGTGGGAGGACGGGTATGACCTCAAGAATCATCCACTCCGGCTTATTACCTGAGTCCCGGAAAGCCTCAATGACAAAAAGTCTTTTCCCTAATTTTTGTCGTTTAGTCTGTGAATTGGTGGCCAGCATCTCTTCCCGAAGTTGAATGGAAAGAGCAACAAGGTTCTGAGCTGAAAGAAGCTCTCTGATTGCTTCGGCACCAATACCAACACGAAACTTGCCGGGATGTTCCTCTAAAGCTTGACGATATTTTTCTTCCGTAAGAAGCGTGCCAAGCGGCATCCCATCAACGCCAGATTCAGTGACAGCATATTGCTCAAAATAGAGAATTTTCTCCAACTGTTTGAGCGTCATATCAAGAACCGCACCAATTTTACTCGGCAGACTTTTGAGAAACCAAATATGAGCAACCGGAGCTGCAAGTTTTATGTGGCCGAGACGTTCACGACGGACCTTAGACTGGATTACCTCAACACCGCATTTTTCACAGACGACGCCGCGATGCTTCATTCGTTTATACTTTCCGCAATTGCACTCAAAATCCTTAACAGGACCGAATATTTTTGCGCAAAACAACCCATCTCTTTCGGGCTTGAATGTACGGTAGTTTATGGTTTCAGGCTTTTTAACCTCACCATGCGACCAATCCATGATTTTCTCAGGAGAAGCCAGCGATATTTTTACACTCTTAAATTTGACTGGAGCTTTCGGTTTTTGAAAAAAATTAAATAATTCTTCCACGAAATCACCTCTCCCTAATGTTAAAGGATTTTACCGGCAACACTTTTGCCATATTAAGCAGAAAGCAGGTCTGTCAAGACTTGCGATACCGGACCAAGGGTTCCAACTTATACAACAGGAACACCTCTCCTTATTCTTCAATGAGTTCCATATTTAAACAAAGGGCCTGCAGTTCCTTGACAAGAACATTGAAAGATTCAGGCAATCCCGTTGTCAAAAAGTTGTTTCCTTTTACAATCCTCTCATACATTGCAGTCCGGCCTTCAACATCGTCGGACTTAGCTGTTAGAAATTCTTTAAGAGTGTATGCAGCTCCATAAGCTTCCATCGCCCAGACCTCCATTTCACCAAGTCTCTGACCACCAAACTGGGCCTTACCGCCAAGAGGCTGCTGAGTAACAAGAGAATAGGGGCCTGTAGACCTAGCATGAATTTTATTATCTACCAAGTGGTGCAGCTTCAGCATATACATGACACCTACAGTAACTTTATTTGCGAATGGCTCGCCTGTAAGTCCATCATACAGCTGAACCTGTCCTACCTCATCGACACCGGCTTCAGTAAGCAATCTCCTGATCGATTCCTCAGGTGCACCGTCAAATACAGGGCTTGTCATGTGCAGCCCTCTATGATGTCTCCGTGCCCAATCGATAATATCTTGGTCGGCCTTGTCTTTGGTCAAGATATCATATTCTTTATCCGAATAGATTTTGCGAAGCCTACTGCGAATTTCTCCAGCGGCCTCTTGCTTAGCCAATGCTTCGAGTTGTTCTCCGAGTTTTTTTGCGGCAAAACCCAAATGAACTTCAAGTACCTGCCCGACGTTCATACGGGAAGGAACACCAAGAGGATTGAGGACGATATCAACTGTAGTGCCATCAGCAAAAAATGGCATATCTTCTTCAGGAAGCAGGCGGGAAACGACACCCTTATTGCCATGCCTTCCTGCCATTTTATCCCCTACGGAGAGTTTGCGTTTGGTCGCGACATATACTTTGACCATCTTGACAACACCAGGGGGCAGATCATCCCCTTTCTTCATGCGATCAATTATGCCATCATAACGTTCAGTGATTAATTTTGCCTGTTTGCCATATCTCTCGTAAACCGCATCAATTAATTCAATATGTTTAGCTTTTTCAGAGAATTCGATATCCCTTAAGCGTTCGAAACCAATTAATTCCGCCTGCTCAGCAGAAATCTTCTTGCCGAGTTTGACGATGACTTCACCGTATTTGTCGACTATATCAGTCTTGGCCGTTCTTCCTTCAAGGAGATTGCCGATCTCGCGACATACACCATGCCTAAGACTACGAAGTTCATCAAGTTTATCCTGATTGAGTTTTTCAATCTCAAGATCTTCAATCAACAGTGAACGTTCATCTTTGTCTACACCCTTGCGGGAAAAAACTTTGGCGTCAATAATAACGCCACTAATCCCAGGCGGAACTCGGAGTGAGGAGTCTTTAACATCCTGAGCCTTTTCTCCGAAAATTGCCCTAAGCAGCTTTTCTTCAGGTGACAGAACAGTTTCACCCTTCGGAGTTACCTTTCCAACTAAGGTATCCCCCGCTTTAACCTCGGCGCCTATTCGAACAATTCCGGAATCATCCAGATTTCTTAGGGTCTCTTCACTGACATTAGGAATATCCCGGGTGATTTCTTCTTTACCGAGCTTGGTATCTCGGGCCATTGTTTCAAAAACCTCGATATGGACAGAAGTGAAAGTATCTTCCTTCAGCAGTCTCTCGTTAATCAGTATCGAGTCTTCGAAGTTGAAACCACGCCAAGGCATAAACGCTATAGTGACATTCTTGCCAATAGCAAGCTCACCTGCCTCACAAGATGGTCCGTCAGCAAGCACAACTCCTTTGCTGACGCGAGTCCCAGGCAATACAATAGGCCTCTGGTTGAAACAGGTATTTTGATTAGATTTTTTATATTTTTCAAGACGATACAAGGCTACCCCGGTATCAAACCCATCGGTGCCTGGTTCATCATACCTAACAACGATGCGATTTGAATCTGATTCTTCAACTACGCCATCCCCAGCAGCCAAAAGACAGGCCCCTGAATCACGAGCAACATAGCGTTCCATACCGGTACCTACCAGTGGCGCAGAGGTGACCATGAGTGGTACAGCCTGCCTTTGCATGTTCGATCCCATGAGCGCACGGTTGGCATCATCGTTTTCGAGAAATGGCACAAGCGAAGCGGCAATACTAATCATCTGGTTCGGAGCAATATCCATGTATGTAACATTTTCAGATACCGTAGTGACAACTTCTCCATCTTCACGAACGATAAGGTTTTCTTGAGTGATTCTGTAATCTTCGCCAACTGGAGTTAGCGCCGGGGCAATAAATTGGTTCTGCTCCTGCAGGGCACTCAGGTACTTCACCTCAGATGTGACAATCCTGTCGCTTACCTTTCTGTAAGGCGTTTCGATAAAACCATAGGGGTTTATTCTAGCAAAGGTGGCCAAAGAAACAATCAGACCTATGTTAGGACCTTCAGGTGTTTCGACAGGGCAGATTCGCCCGTAATGGGTAGGGTGGACATCACGAACTTCAAACCCAGCACGCTCCCTTGAAAGACCACCAGGTCCGAGAGCACTCAACCTACGCTTGTGAGTAACTTCAGACAAGGGGTTAGTCTGATCCATGAACTGTGATAACTGGCTAGTTCCGAAAAATTCCTTAATAGCTGCCGAAATCGGCTTTGGATTTACCAAATCGTGCGGCATTAATGTCTCAACATCCTGCAGGGTCATTCTTTCCTTTATGGCCCTTTCCATTCGCACAAGTCCCATACGATATTGATTTTCAACCAATTCGCCGACAGTTCGAACCCTCCTGTTTCCAAGGTGATCTATATCATCAACACCACCTTGCGTATCCTTCAACCGAACTAAATGTCTCACCGAATGGATGATATCTTCTTTTGTCAGAGCTCGGTGAGAAATATCAATGCTCAATCCTAACTTGGCATTGATTTTGTACCTGCCGACCTCGGAAAGATCATAAAGATCCTGGTTAAAAAACAAATTTTGGAAAAAAGACTCTGCAACCTCAGCGGTGGGAGGACTGGATGGCCGGAGCCTCCGGTAGATTTCGATCAGTGCATCTTTACTGCTTTTAGCTTTATCGAGGGCTAATGTTCTGCTGAAAGAATCTGAAAACTTTACACCATCAATATGAAGAATCTTGAATTCATTGATACCATTTGCCGCAAGTGTCTCAAGCAATGAATCGGTCAATTCCGTATTGCAATCTGCTATCATTTCGCCTGACTGCTCATTAACAATGATACTGGCGAGAGTTTCGCCTACCAGCGATTCAGGTGCCAAAGGAAGAAAGTTTATACCAACAGATTCCAGTTTTTTACAAAGTACTTTAGATACTTTCTTGCCTTTTTTGGCTAGAATCTCCCCATCGGCTGGGTTTATGATATCAAATTCAAGTCTCTGCCCCTTGACCAACTCGGCATCGAAACTGACTTTAAAGTTTTCCCCGTCCTTAACAACTAAGTTTGTAGGATAAAATTCTTCGAGCAACTGTTCGGATGAGTATCCCAGTGCTTTTAGAAGGGTGGTCACTGGAAACTTTCTTCTCCTGTCTATTCTTACATGGAGATAATCTTTAATATCAAATTCAAGATCAATCCAAGATCCACGAACAGGGATAATCCGTGCAGAGTACAACAATTTCCCACTCGAATGACTTTTCCCATTATCATGGGTGTAGAACAGACCAGGAGATCGCTGCAATTGTGAAACGATGACCCTTTCCGTGCCATTAACAACAAAAACACCATCGCCGGTCATTAGTGGCAGAGATCCGAGGAACACCTCCTGTTCTTTGATATCACGAATTGATTGAACACCTGTCACTTCATCTACATCAAAAGTAATCAGCCGAACAACGATTTTCAGTGGAATCTCATAGGTCATTCCCCGCTGGAGACATTCATGAACGGTATATTTGGGAACGCCGAATTTATATTTAACAAATTCCAGAGAACATAGTCCGTTGAAGTCATTTATTGGAAATACGTTTTTCAGAATGGCTTGCAAACCAAAATCTTCCCTATCATCGGGGTCATGATCCATCTGCAGAAATTTCTCATAGGAGAGACGTTGCATTGATATTAGATGTGGCGGTTCCAGGATGGTCTCTGCCGTGGCAAAGTTCTTTCTCACTCGTTCCATAATTGTCCTCGAAATTGCCTTTGAATCGTACTATAGTGTTTAACTGACAGACCAGCTCGACAGGATTCTGTTGAGCTAAATATTTGTAGTGGCAGATATAAAATATTTGCCACTGCAGTGGGAATGCTCTGATAGAGAATGACAGTTGATGCAGAGAGTAAATCCAGGAAGATCATAAGCATTGTAATTTAGCATGGTAGTATTCCTTTTTGCTATTTTTTGCCTACACGTTGTAACCATTCCTCGCCTGAACCAAAACCAACCAAAATTTGAATAGTGAAATGAAGTTTTTTTGATTATCCACAAAGCACAACACGCTACGAGGCCAAGCTCGTAGCGTGTTATTATCAAGCTGCCGTTGCTCAAAAGCATGAACAACCTAGCGTTACCAGCAATTACTTGATCTCTACAGTTGCGCCAACCGCTTCGATTTTCGCTTTGATCTCAGCTGCGTCTTCCTTGGTAGTGGCTTCTTTCAAGGGAGCAGGTGCTGATTCAACAAGTTCCTTAGCTTCTTTTAAACCAAGGCCTGTGACAGCACGGACTTCTTTGATTACCTTGATTTTTTCGCTTCCGACACTTGCCAGAATTACAGTAAATTCAGTCTGTTCTTCTTTAGGGGCTTCAGCAGCAACCGCACCAGCTGCGGCTACAGCTACAGGTGCTGCAGCAGATACACCGAATTTTTCCTCGAATTCCTTGATAAGCTCGGAAAGCTCAAGAACTGACATATTAGCAATAAAATCAATTACGTCTTGTTTTGATACAGCCATGATCATTACCCTCTTATTGAAAATTAAAAATGTTTATTTATCTAATACCTGTTAATTTTCCGCTGCTTCTTTCTGGTCTTTTATAGCCTGCAATGCATAGACAAAAGTTCGTGGCACACCACTGAGTACCTGTACAAGGCCAGTCGGAACACTTTTCCACGTTGACAACAATTGTCCCAGCAAGACTTCCCTGCTCGGAAGTTTAGAGAGAGCGACAAGTTTGTCGACTCCAATTTTTTCCCCATCGAGGACAGCAGATCGGATTTTGAATTTCTCATTATCATTAGCAAATTTTGTTACAACCTTGGCTGGTTCAACAGGATCTGCATACGCCATGATAACCGCTGTAGTACCGGAAAAATATTCGCTTAAAGCCGCATTACCGGTATCCGTCACTGCTCTTCTCAGGAGAGTATTTTTGGCTACACGGATTTCCGAATTACAGTTTCTCAATTCGACACGAATTTTCTGAAACTCGGAAACCTTCAAACCACAATAGTCAGCGACAACTGCTAATTTGGCTCGGCTGAACGACTCACTCAAGTCCGAGACAATTGTCACTTTTTCATCACGATTCAAAGCACTCCTCCTAGGTTAAATTGAAAAAACGGTAAAACAGCAGGCACAACGTGATCTTGGCTGATCGGAACTATACTATACAGTTTCGTATAAATATTTCATTTTCATCCATCTCGGCAGGTCGTCCTAGCACGATTAAACGTTTTGTGCCTGCTGTCTTCGACTTCTACATTATCACCACCCTCGTAAAGGGGGCGAAATCATATCAATATTAAATCACAATAAAGATCTTACCGCTAACGGATCGAGTTTTACACCTGGCCCCATGGTCGAGGAGATGGTTATCGATCGCATATAAATACCCTTGCTGGTGGATGGCTTGAGCTGAATTACCCTCTGTACAAAAGCTAAAAGATTATCAGTCATTTTTTCTTTTCCGAAAGATAGTTTTCCAATACCGCTGTGGATAATACCTCCCTTGTCGACTCTGAAGTCAACCTTTCCGCCCTTAATTTCCTTGACAATATTTGCCACATCAAAGGTAACAGTGCCGAGCTTAGCATTCGGCATGAGGTTTCGTGGCCCAAGGATTCGACCAATTTTGCCTACAACACCCATCATATCAGGGGTTGCCACGGTTTTGTCGAATTCAAGCCATCCTTCTTTAATTTTTTCTACAAGATCGTCTCCACCAACATAGTCAGCTCCTGCTTCTAAAGCTTCTGCTTCCTTAGCTCCTTTGGCAAAAACAAGAACACGAGTAATTTTGCCGGTACCGTGCGGGAGGGCAACGGATGAGCGAATCATCTGATCGGCATGCCTTGGATCGACACCAAGTTTCATGGCAACATCGAAAGTTTCATCAAACTTTGCGTATGTTGATTTGAGTACCAAATCTATGCCTTCTTCGACGCTACGCAAAATAGCGCGATCAATACCTTGTAATTTATTTCTGTAATTTTTTCCGTGCTTCGGCATATCAGCCTCCTACAAGGATAGGATCAAATATTCCTACCAGCAGTATTTTTAGTAATTAATCTACAATTGTAATTCCGGCACTTCGTGCAGTACCCTCAATAATACGCATTGCACTTTCGACATCGTAGGCATTAAGATCTGGTCTTTTCAGCTCAGCAATTTCTCTGATTTTGTCCCTGCCTATTTCCGCAACACGCTCAATCTTAGGATTGCTCGACCCTTTCTTAAGACCGGCAGCCTTCATTAATAATATGGAAGCTGGAGGTGTTTTGGTTATAAAACTAAAGGATCTATCTTGATAAACTGTAATTACTACAGGGATAATTGTATCCCCCATAGACTGAGTTCTGGCATTAAAACTTTTGCAAAATTCCATTATATTTACCCCACGTTGTCCAAGAGCAGGCCCAATAGGTGGAGATGGATTCGCCTTGCCGGCGGGTATTTGCAATTTGATGTAAGCCGTTTCTTTTTTGGCCATTGTTTTTACTCCAACTAACAATTAATTACATACTTCCCGAGTCCTAATACTTCCGCTAAGCTCTACCGGGGAAGTGACAACTTCACATTGCTATCAGGTATTGGATACCTGCACAAATTCTAATTCGACCGGTGTCTCCCGACCGAAAATAGAGACCATAACTTTCACTCTTCCTTTTTCAGGGAAAACCTCGTCAACCACACCTTGAAAGTTGGCGAAAGGGCCATCGATTACCCTTACTACCTCACCGACATCAAAAACAACCTTAGGCCTCGGCCTTTCCGAGCCATCTTGGATTCGACCAATTATTTTTGCCGCATCTGCATCTGAGAGGGGCATCGGATCGCGGTCATCACCGACGAATCCAACAACTCTCGGCATATTGTCGTGAATGGTATGCCATGTCTGATCGTTCAGATCCATGCTCACCAACATATATCCCGGAAAAAATCTGCGAGAGGAAGTTTTGCGAGAACCCTTGATCATCTCAACTACCTGCTCAGTTGGCACAAGAATCTCGCCAAAGTTCTCTTCTAAGCCTTCCTTTTTGATCCGTTCTTCAAGAGTAGCCTTCACTTTTTCCTCAAAGCCCGAGTGGACTTGAAGTATATACCATTGTCTAGCCATGTGACCTGTAAGTAAAAAGTTAGATAAAGGATACAGTTGAAATACAAGGTGTTCCAGTAATACGCAAGTTTACAGGTATTAACGTAAGAACATACCAATGAGCTTTCCAAGAAGTAGATCAACGGAACCGAGATAGAGAGACATGATAACGGTAAGAGTCGCAACTATTCCGGTTAATCCAAGAGTTGTCTTTTTATCCGGCCAGACAATTTTGAAAAATTCCGCTTTAACTTCCTCAACAAATTTCTTTATTTGAGTCGGCGAGAAGGGTGAAGGTTCTTCGGCCTTCACTGCGCTACTCTTTTTCAACTTAGTGCTCGCTGCCATAGCAACTTCCGCCTCCATGCCGTCACTGTTCAAACCGCTCGTATATCGAACGATTCAATATATTTGTTGTAACATTGATTAGAATTTTGGCAGGCCAGGAGGGATTCGAACCCCCAACATCCGGATTTGGAGTCCGGCGCTCTACCATTAGAGCTACTGGCCTACGAAAATATTTTATTTTGTTTCTTTATGCGGGGTATGTCCTTTACAAAACGGGCAGTATTTACTGAACTCAAGTTTGTTCGGTGTGCTTTTTTTGTTTTTTGTCGTTGTATAATTGCGACGTTTGCATGTTCCACATGCGAGGGTGACTATATCTCTCATTGACTTTTCCCATATGGAAAATTGCTCTGCCCCAATTATTAGGGAATGCAGAGCAATTTATTTTTCGTATTAACTAGGCGATGATTTCACTGATGACACCGGCACCAACAGTACGTCCGCCTTCACGAATCGCAAAACGAAGACCGATATCCATTGCAATCGGAGTGATGAGCTCGACTGACGCTGTTATATTGTCTCCAGGCATCACCATCTCAACGCCAGCTTCAAGACTGACAACCGCTGTTACGTCGGTGGTCCTGAAGTAGAACTGCGGACGATATCCATTAAAAAATGGAGTGTGACGACCACCTTCTTCCTTGCTCAATATATAACACTCACACTTAAATTTGGTATGTGGGGTAATTGATTTTGGTGCCGCTAAAACTTGCCCACGCTCAACCTCCTCACGCTTGATCCCTCGAAGAAGTGCACCGATATTATCGCCAGCCTGTCCTTCATCAAGCAATTTTCGAAACATTTCAACGCCGGTACATGTCGTCTTGGTAGTTGGTCTAATGCCGATTATCTCGATCTCATCACCAACATGAACAACTCCTCGCTCAATCCTGCCGGTGGCAACAGTGCCTCGTCCAGAGATTGAGAACACGTCTTCAACAGGCATCAAAAAAGGTAGTTCAACATTCCGCTTCGGCTGTGGCACATAGGTGTCAATCGCGTCCATAAGCTCCCAGATGCATTTTGAAGCTTCCGGGTCATCAGGACTTTCCAATGCTTTTAAAGCAGAACCCTTAACAAAAGGTACATCGTCTCCGGGGAATTCATACTTGTCAAGCAGTTCGCGCAGTTCCATCTCCACCAGTTCGATCAGCTCTTCATCATCCACCATATCGCATTTATTAAGAAACACGACCATCGCCGGTACCCCTACCTGACGAGCAAGCAAGATGTGCTCCCTGGTTTGCGGCATAGCTCCGTCGGTTGCAGCAACAACAAGAATCGCACCGTCCATCTGCGCTGCTCCGGTAATCATGTTCTTGATATAATCGGCATGACCGGGACAATCAACATGGGCATAGTGACGATTCACCGTTTCATATTCAACATGGGCAGTCGCGATGGTGATACCACGCTCTTTCTCTTCCGGCGCCTTGTCTATCTCGGAGAAATCGATAAACGTCGCCATATTTTTTAACGATAAGACACGAGTAATTGCTGCGGTTAATGTGGTCTTACCATGATCAATATGGCCTATCGTACCTACATTGACGTGCGGTTTTGTCCTTTCAAATTTTTTCTTCGACATTTTCTTATCTCCTCAGGCCGTTGAATATTTTTTCTAAGATTGCTGCGAGTGTTAACATGGAGCCCACGACCGGAGTCGAACCGGTGACCTCATCCTTACCAAGGATGCGCTCTACCAACTGAGCTACGTGGGCGACCATCTGCAACACGAGATAAACCAGTGGAGCGGGAAACGAGGCTCGAACTCGCGACCCTCAGCTTGGAAGGCTGATGCTCTACCAATTGAGCTATTCCCGCCCGTTATATCTCTCTTTGCAAAACAGAAGAGTCGTGGTGGAGGGGGGAGGATTCGAACCTCCGAAGGCTGAGCCGACAGATTTACAGTCTGTTCCCTTTGGCCGCTCGGGAACCCCTCCATGGAGAACGCCTGAACAAGACAGATCTCTTTAAACTCTTATTACCACTTTGTAAAGTAATATTTTTATGGAGCTGGCGATAGGAATTGAACCCACAACAACCTCATTACAAGTGAGGAGCTCTACCATTGAGCTACGCCAGCTTACAAGGACAAAGAATATACTCACTAATATTTTAAAATTCAACATCTATTTTTTTCAACTTTTCCCTGAGCCGCAGATGATATTCTTGCGCGCTCTGGTTTAAGGTTCTCTCTTTGACGAAAAAAAGGCCCGGTCATTTGGACCAGGCCTTCAACACTGCTATGTTTTGGTAGTACCCGTGTTGATAAATAAATTGTTATCGATAACAATCAACAGTTCTTACCAAAAGCACTTTGACGATATTTTTCAAAGGCATACGCTGTTGTTCTGAAAAGCAGATGGGCAAATTTAGTGTAGGGTAGATACAAAAACAGCATCATTACAGAAACCAGATGCAGGAAATAAACGATATACCCAAGAATCGGCATTCCCGCCCAACGTAACAGTTCTGATCCCAGCCCGGTAACACCTACTGCTGTAATTTCCCAGATAAGAAACCAGTCATAAAACGTTGCCTGGGTATTCAATTCGCACTCAGCTTTCTTTCTGTTAGACCAGAGCACCCCGATGCCAAAGAGAAGGGCAATAGCAGAAACGTTGGCAAGGATTTTAAAAGGATCTGTTAACGGAAGCGGTCCGTGTAAAGAGTGCCAGAAAAGACCAAGGACATCATTTTTAAGAAGTGACCAGCAGGTTACAATAAACAAACCTATGAATGCAAGCATCAACGGCAGATGCCCCTGCACTCTATCAATGTTTGTTTTGCACTCCCGGAAACGAGTGTGCTTCACAATCTCAACCAATGACGGCCAGATGAATTCCTTAATAAACGGCACAATTGCCGGCCGGTATTCTCTATTCAATCCTGCATCCTCACACATTGTTTTCCACATCGTACTAATTCCCATGAATGCGGAAAATAAGCCAAGTCCAAGAGCTGGAACCATAATCAAAACTATGAAAAAGATATTTTTAGCATACCAGCGAAAATCCCAGGTTCCAAAAAATTGCTGATACCCGTGGCTTGCAAATTCTTCAGCTGTAGGAAAGCGCATTGCGCCTGAAAGCAGCCACATTACAAAAATGACAACAACTGGAAGCCCTATCAAGATCGGCAATCCCTTAGCACTTGATGCCAACTTTGCCAAAGGTGCCGGCCAACCATAAAAGGTATAGGCATAAGCACGAATGGCGCTCAGAACATCCCCAGGCTTTGCTCCTCGAGGACAGTTGGCGGTACAATCTCCACACTGATGGCAGAGAAACACATCCGGGTCGGTTACTAGCCTTTCTTTTATTCCCCATTGGGCCCAAATCATTTCCTTTCTTGGAAAAGGCTTCCCCTCTTTCGAGAGTGGGCACACAACCGAGCAGGTAGCGCACTGATAACACTTCTTCAAAGTGTCACCCCCCGCTCCCTTCAATGATCTGATAAAATCTAAATCGGGTTGAACATTCATTTCTTCCTCCTGCTATATATCAATGGAAAACATGTATCAATAACCAACCACATCACAGATATTATGTCCTGCAGCAGGGCTTCTCCCGCTGCAGGACAAGGCAGGCCGTTAGTTAGAATCCTTTAAACGGATTCGGACCCATTTCTACAACGAGATCGACAAAATCATTAATAATCTGTGGGATTTTATCATAATCAGTGATGGCAACCTGATTAGCAGCGCATCTTTCCGGCTCAAGGCCAAGGGTTTTCAAGGTATCGCCAATATTTTCCATACGCTTGTTGGCAATCTCTGATCCTTTCACAAAATGGCATTGGTAGTCGTCCCCATAGGTACACCCAAGAAGCATCGCACCGTCCATGCCGGCAGAAAGCGCATCGCGAATCCATGCCATGTTAACCGAACCAAGGCAGCGAACCGGAATAAAACGAGCCATATGGCTAATGCCTAAACGTTTCATGCCAGCCATATCGAGGGCAGGATAGGCATCGTTTTCGCAGACAAGGACGAGAATTCTTAAGCGATCGTCATCATCTTCCGGAACTTCAACAGCCTTGATCATAGATCCGATAAGATCAATATTGTAATCCTTGAATCCGATAATCCTCTCGGGGCAAGCTCCCATACATGTTCCGCATCGACGACAGCGAGTCGGGTTTGGCAGTGGAGTCCCCTTCTCATCATCATCCAGAGCACCAAACGGACATTCCTCGGTACAGCGCTTGCACTGGGTGCATCTTTGCATGAAAAATTCAGGATAGGTTGCATCTCCGGAGCGAGGATGAACAGCAACACCTCTATCGGTTGACTCGATGCACTGAATAGCTTTCAAAGCAGCTCCAGTTGCATCATCGACAGCCTCTTCCATCGTTTCCGCTTTGCGTACACCACCACAGGCGTATATTCCAGTACGCCTTGTTTCATAGGGGAAACAGATAAAATGCGAATCCGCATAGCCATCGAAAAGATCAAGGTCGACAAATGCCGGTCCCTGTCGATAAGCCAGATTAATAGAATCTTCGTTGAGTGTGGTAGGTTCCATACCGGCAGCGAGAACAACCATATCTACCTGCAGGGTCAAGTCTTCACCAAGTAGGGTGTTCTCAACAGCAACAGTCAAGGAAGAGCCACTCTCCTCAACCTTCATTACATTTCCTTTGGTGAGGAAAATACCATCTGTATTCTGAGCACTTTTATAGTACAACTCCATATGCCCTGGAGTTCTCATATGCTGATAAAGGATATACGCCTTTCCATCAGCATTGTCTTGACAGACATATTGCGCCTGTTTTAAAGCAACCATAGAGGTTACTGAGTTACAATACGGGAAATCTTTGTCATTATCCTTGCCACCAGGACTCTGCACAAAAGCAACATTGGCTGGGACTTTTCCAGCCTTGGCAAGCTTCTCAAATTCGGCATTGGTAACAACGTTCTTCACTTTCCCGTAGCCGAGGTGCTCATACTGGGAAACATCAGCTGGTTTCCAACCGGTTGCCAGCACAACCGCACCCACCTTCACGGCATCAGGGTTAATCTCGGTATATTTTTGTAATCCCTTGTTTGGATCCTCCAATTCGCCTTTGGTAATCAGATCCTGCTGTTCAACCGTTACCTTCCGTGGAGCATCCCACTCTGTTATTGTCCCAGGTGCTTTAAAAGTTACTCCAAAACTACCAGGTGCGCCGGAGATACGAGCGACCTCACAGGAGGTCTTAACGGTAATTCGGTCATTCCCTTCAACACCGGCAATTAATGTATTAATTGGATTTTCTTCAAGATCTGTCCAAGGAGCCTTGGATGGAAAGCTTTTACGCCATCCTGCAGCCTTGCCGCCAAGTTTATCTTCTTTTTCAACGATAATTACCTGGTATCCGGCAGCTGACGCTTCTTTTGCAGCAGTCAATCCTGCCAAGCCACCCCCCATGACAAGAATTGTTTTATTGATTTCTTCAAGTTTGTAGGGTTCGGGCAAGAGCGTCTTTTTGGCCCTGGCGCAAGCCATGCGCAAGTAGTCCGAGGCAGATTCTTGTAGAAACGCTGCAGCTTCCTTGTGAGGAGCTTGACCGTCAGCAGGCTTCACCTCAGACCACACCACCTGCTCACGAATATTGGCGCGGACGGTAATCTTATCAATACCAAAATCGAACTCCCGGGCCATAACGCGCGGAGAACAGGCACCCACCACAATAGTATTAACACCGCCGGCAACATCACCTTCTATCAGCGAACGGCCTTCACTTCCGCAGAGGTAATTGTGCGTTTTGCACTCCATCGACATTTCACCGGAAACAACCTCGGCAAGTGCCTCCATATCGAGTGCGTCTCCAATGCCACATCCAGCACAAATATAGGCGCAATATTTTTTATCCATTGATTCTTACCTCCTTGAAACCTGAATTGCCTTTAAGGCAGCTGCAGTTGATGATTGAGTACAAGTAACAACATCCGCGGCTTTTTTTGCGCAACCAGCTGATATCATTGCCTTATCAAAATCTGAAATAATGAAACCACTGGCATCAAGATTCAGCTCAGCAGGGGCACCTTGCAGCGCGAGAGATGGTTGCATTCCGGTAGCAAGAACGGCCATGTCGACTTTTTGTGAAATTTTTTCGGCGGTCAGTGCATTTTCAGCCACAACAGTTACACCACCGTCGGCTTCAACGATAATATCGGCTACTTTGCCCTTGATAAAGGAGGCGTTTGCATCGGCCATTCGAGCCTCACGGAATTTCTCATATTTCCCTGGTGTTCTTAGGTCGATGTAAAAAACATAGATTTTCGCATTCGGGTACTGTTCCCGAACATAGGTAATCTGCTTAAAGGTGGCCATGCAGCATATATGCGAGCAATATTCGAGATGATTTTCGTCACGGGATCCGGCACACTGAACAAAAGCGATCGAATCTATCTCCTTATTGTCCCCTGGACGGACAATTTTCCCGCCAGTCGGACCATTAGGGGCAGCCATCCGCTCAATCATCATGTTAGTAACAATTGCCTTCGACTGCCCGAACTTAAGATTTTCCATCTTTGTTGGTTCATAGGGTATCCAGCCGGTTGCCCAGATAATGGATGCAACCTTGATGGTCAGCGTCTCAGGTTGCATATCAAGGTCTATTGCATCATATTTGCAAGCAGCTTTGATAGCATCAGCACCTGCGGCACTTAAGGCACTCTTTTTAATCACATATCTTCGCGGAAAAGCCATATCATGAGGCAAATAAATCGCTTTGGAAGTGTTCATTGCAAAATTAAATTCATTTGCAGTCTCATCCGGGCACGCAGCAGTACAATCACCACAGGCTGTACAGTTGCTGTTTACGTATCTTGGTTCTGTTTCCAGTGTCACTTCATAATTACCAGGTCCGCCCTTTATCGACTTGACAGTCGTCATGGTATAGGTCCTGATTTTCCGATTATCTTTAATCCTTCGAAAATTAATCTCCAGACCGCAGCTCGGCGGGCACAGTTTAGGAAAATACTGATTCAACTGTGCAACTCTTCCGCCACAAGATGGCCCTTTCTCTACAAGAAACACATCAT
>JAHJLI010000125.1 GCA_018821785.1 Pseudomonadota bacterium | reverse complement strand
CTCACCCGAGGACTGTCGGGTATCAAGGGCTCGACCAAAACCCAAAATTCATCGGAAATCTCCCATGTCTGAATGCGTGCCATACGTTGCCTCCGTCAATAAGGTTATTACTGACGGAATATTAATATGTTGTAATTAATTTGCACTAATTTTATTTATAGATAAGCACTAAATTTCCAACGGTTAACTGCAACCTATCTTTGACCGGCCAAATTTAATATCATTGCTTCATCAAGAAATTTTTCCTTTGCGCCAATCCAGGCCGATATGGTAAAGCCGAGCGTTAATCAGTCCTGTGGTTATGTTAACGGCTGAGTCATTAATCGCTAATCTGGTCCTGAGGACCAGGATTAAATATTGGATTAATTATTCCAACCGCGCCCTATCCTTTCACTGTAAATCCCTAATTCTTTCGAAAAACAGAAAGATAATTAACCGGCAAATCATGAGTAATCCACCGTTTATCAACTTTTTGAAATGTTCTATACACCATCTGTCCAAGTCTATACAGCATTGTCTTGGCACGTTGAGAGGTACATTGGTCACCATGCCAACAAAGCTGATGATAAATTAGAAAACCAACTGTCAACCATCCCCCACCCATTGGAATTGTTTTCTCTAAAGAAAAATTAGCTTTCTCTATCAAATGAAGAATCCCATATTCCGTAAAGCGAGTAAAATCATAAGGCGCCTCGTGTACTGGATTAACTAAAGGGAAAGTCAGTATGCCCTTCCCTCCTTTTTTTAAAACTCGCCATATTTCCAACATAAGGCGTTGAGGCTCCCCCATATGTTCTAGCAGTTGCGACGCAAGAACTGCGTCAAATGATTCACTCATAAAAGGCAGCTCTAGGGCACTGCCCCGCACAAAACAGTTCCGCAATTGGTCCGGCAACAAAGATTCTCTCACGTTCCAGTCCATTGCTATATATGAATCAACACCACTCATTAGCTCTCTATACGGTTGATCACCACAACCAACATCCAGCACCGTTCCTTGCAAAACACTCAGCTCAGGTGTCAAGTATTCTTTTATAATTGGACTAAGGATCCCCATATTTCATTTTCTCAAGTGATGGACTTGTAAAGAACGCGGGACCAATGGTCTATATTGATGTCACTCGCAAATCGCTTTTGGAATATTCTGTCTGATTCAAATCGGCATTGGTCAAGTTTTTCTTCATTCCAATTGATAATTTCAATCATTGAAGTAGCCAGCGCAACTGGATCATCACAACAACATACCAATCCATTTTTTCCATGTTCAACACCGTCAATTGATGGCGCTCCAGCCTGAGTGCAAATAACCGGTATACCGAATTTAATGGCATCAATCATTGTTCTATGCAATCCTTCCTGCCAACGCCCTGGAATAACAAGTGCTGTTGCCTGTTCCAAAACCCCAAGCAATAGATCTTGGGAAATTGATTCAGAATCCACACAGTTTGTCCCAATTGCTGAAGGCAATTTTCCACGTCCTAACAATAAACTCTTATAGCCAGAACTTTTGCTCTGAACAATATCCGTTGCTGACACAAGAAGATCAGCACCTTTTCCGTATGTTTTCCTGCCGGCGAATAGGAAAAAGTGCCGAGAAGCCAAGCCATGGTGATTCAAAAAATTAGTAACCTGACCCTTGTCAACAGGTTTTACCTGTGTATAGAAGTTCCTTATGGTGGTAATGTGATCCGATTTCAAAAATGGCAGGGCCTTCTGAACCAACATTTTCAAAGAATCGCTAATAGTTACGATATGATCAAATTTTTGAACTGTAGATCGCAATTTAAGCCGCCTTCTGTGCATTTGAAATCCATAGACCCCCCAGGCAGGCACAGGACGCCACCCAATCGCACCACGTTTCCTGTGGAAAGAGATGGAGCAGGATGCTGCTCCTAGAAATCCATTACAAGGAACTGCTTCTGTAGCAGAACGATTGTCCATACAAACCCCAAAGTCACAAAGCATTTGTGTATCGCGCACAATCCCTATGCTTGGTATTCGATTTTTCCGACTGAGACAATCCACTATTGCATAGGATTGTGCATTATTAGCTATAATAACATCCGGTTGGTCTAACCCAGAAAAACGATCAAGAATAGCTTTTCGATAGTTATTTGTCCGGAAATATTGCTCAGCATCTACATTCTGCCCCGGCTTAATTAAAAAAGGTGCATGTATCCATCGTATCCAATAACCAGACCTGGCTTCATCTAAACCACGTTTATCAAATGCAACAGCAAGCACTTCTACATCCCATCCATTTCTGGAAAACTGAATACACATTTGCTCCAAACTATGTTCCGCACCACCTGGAGCCCAAGGAGGATAGTAGGGGTTAATGAAAAGAATTTTCAAAATGATTTGGTATTAAGTTGGATTTACACGCTACTTCAACGCAAGTAGAAACTTCTCTCAGCAACTTCCGCAAAAACAACAAGAGGTATAAAAATACAAAATGTATGGGGCATGCTCAGCGCAAAGTCGGGGGTTTACCTAAGAGAAATTACGTCCTTCCAATAATAGTCTTATTAAACTTCAGTTAGATTT